>JBAUBA010000319.1:0-3392 GCA_049676265.1 Atribacterota bacterium | reverse complement strand
ACTGCTTCTGCTATTGGTACTTTTATAGGCATGTTATTCGTCATAACCATGGCTCCCCTTATTTCAGCATTTGCCCTTAACTTTACTTCGTTTGAATTTTTCTTGTTGGCTTTCTTTGGAATTATTATTAGCGGGACTTTGACCAGTCATGACTTAGCATATAAAGGTTGGATTGCTGGCTTTTTAGGTTTATTTATGGCTTGTGTAGGGAGAGATCAACTTCAGTTTTATCCTCGATTTACCTTTGGACTTAATGAATTAGATGGTGGGTTAGAGGTTGTACCTGTTCTTATTGGAGCTTTTGGTATTCCTCAGATTATTCAAGTGTTAAAGGATAAAGTAGTATGTGGAGAAGCGAAACGGTTTCAAAGAATTTTGCCAGAATTTACTGAAATTTTTCATCATTCTAAAGATATTATACGTTCATCTTTAATTGGAGTAGGGATAGGAGCAATTCCAGGGATAGGGGAAGATATTGCTGGTTGGGTATCTTATGGGGCGGCTAAAAATTCTTCTAAACATCCTGAGAGATTTGGAAAAGGTGAGGTCTCGGGAGTAATATGTGCTGAAACTGCTAACAATGCTTGTATTGGGGGAGCTATGATACCTCTTTTAAGCCTTGGTGTCCCAGGAAGCCCTCCCGCAGCTATGCTTTTAGGTGCCTTAATGCTTCATGGAATTCAGCCAGGTCCTATGCTGACTTTTGATCATCCACTTTTTATATTTCAAGTTGCGGCCATACTTTTGTTAGCTTCCTTTGCAATGTGGGTAACAGGTATGTTGTTAGTAAAACAAGTCATTAAGGTTTTAAGAATTCCACCACCTGTTTTTATGCCTATTATCGCTGTACTATGTATAATAGGTTCATACTCTTTAGGTTTACAAATTTTTAATCTCTATTTGATGATTCCTGTAGGAATCTTAGCTTACTTCTTAACTGAAATGGAATATCCTATCGCACCTTTGGTTATCGGAGTTATTTTAGGACCAATGGCTGATGCAAATTTAAGGAGGGCTCTCATGGTTTCTAAAGGAAGTTTTTTACCCATGTTTACAAGACCGGTATCTTTAGTTTTAGTTTTAGTCATTTTACTTATGGTAGTTAGTCAGATTTCATGGTTTAAAATTTTTACTAAAAGAATATCAAATAAAATGTTTTCGAGAAAAGTAAGTAAGAATATTTTTTAGTAAAATATTCTATACTATAAGAAAGTGAAGGTATAATTTATGAATAAAAAAATTATTTTAGCTTTGGCTCCAACCGGTGGATGGGGGAAAGGTTATAATAATCCTCTCGAACCGGAAAAAATAGCTAAGCAAGTTATTGCATGTGCAGAAGAAGGAGTGTCTTTAGTTCATCTTCATGCCCGAGATAGTAAAGGTGAGTTAACTACAGATTTAAGTAATTTCTCAAAGACAATTGAGCTAATTACTAATGAATGCAGTGTAATCATTGAAGCCTCCACCGGAGGACTTTCCAGTTTAACACCTCAAGAAAGAGCAGTACCTCTTCAGAATGAAAAAGTAGAACTAGGTTCATTAAACATGGGTTCTTTAAATTTTCTTGATAAAGTATATATAAATACTGTACCAGACATTCAGTATTGGTTACAAAAAATGATAAAAAATAATATAAAACCATCTATAGAGGTATTCGACACTTCTAATATTATTATTTCTAATGCTCTTATTAAAAAAGGTCTAATTAAACCACAATATAATTTTAATCTTGTTTTTAATTACAAATGGGGCATGTTTTTTTCCCTTTCACTTGTTGAAGTTTTAAAGTCCATGCTTCCCAAAGAAAGTATATGGGGCGCTGTGTTTGGAGAAAGTAGAAATTTTTCGTCTCACTTACAGGCTTGCCTTCAAGGGGCAACTATGATTAGGGTTGGTTTTGAAGATTCTAAGATATGTAATAATAAGGAAGCAGAGATCAACCTTGATTTAGTAAAAGAGATTCGAAGAGAATTGGAAATATTAGGGTTTGAGTTGGCTGATCCAGAAGAAGCAAGAAAGTTACTCGGAATGATATAATATGATTTACTTCCTAATTTTAGTACTTAATTTTTACTAACCAAAGCGAAAAATATTATTATCAGATTTTGGACATCTGCATTACCAATAAAAAATTATTTTCTATAAAGAAAATATATTCCTTTCAATAAATTTCCAGGTTGTTAAATAATCTTCTCCCGATATTAATTTATTAAATTCATTTCTATTTAAGTTGCTTAAAAGTTTACATAGCTTGTTTGTAATGCGGGCATTAGCTTCAAAGGTGCCTTTAATATCCCATCGTGTAGGAGAGGTATCAGAAGTTATATAATCATTATAATTATACTCTTGAAGATAGTAGAGAAATTCAACATAATCCAAGAAGTGTTTTGTGCCAACAAAATAATCCCAATCCCATTGACCATTATTATCATTGATGTGAATATAAAAAGGAAAGGGACTTTCCGCAATTAAAGAAACAACTTCTGCTGGATTTTCGTTACCAAACATTATTGAGTGTCCAAAGTCAATGGTTACTCCCATCTGTTTATTCCTAATTTCATTAAGCAAACAAAGGGTTTTAGCGGCAGTATTTATAAAACATCTCCCTCTGGTCTCAGCTGGTTTATACTCTATAAAAAGGGGAATTTCAGGAAGATAACTTGCTGATTCACCAAAGGCATCAATCAGGTATTTCCATGATTGTGCATAATTACAATTAAAACTAAATTCATATCCATCACCTAAAGGACAGCAGGTTACTTTATCTGCTCCAACATTCTTGGCAAAGTCTTTCGCATCTTTAATAAATTGCACTGCTTTAACACGAACCTCTTTTTTATTCGAGGTTAAGCCTCCATTCTTGAATTCAGGCTCTGCTTTTACATTTACATTTATAGCAGCAATATTTATTTTATATTTAGATGTTAAAGTCTTAAGCTCATCAGAGTTGCTAACCTCATAAGGAAAAACTAATTCCATACCATCCATCCCTTCTATTTCAGAGACAATTTTAAAGCGCTCTTCCAAAGTTTTATCTTCATTATATTCATGGAAACGATCCTTTGTTTTGCTTAAGAAACTACTAATTACCGCTTGTTTTACAGGATAATTCATAATTATTTACCCCCCCTTTTTTTGTAGATAAGTTCTTTTACTTTATAAAAAATATGTTTTTTTGATATACCATATTTGTCAATAATTTTATAATAATTTCCACTTTCGGCAAAGGTATCATTAAGACCCAGGTTATCAAAAGGAACTGGTCTATTTTTTAAACAAAAGTTAGAAAGTTCATAACCAAGACCATTTCTTTTCTGATGATCTTCTACCACGAGCAAGGCTTCTGTTTTGGAAATAGAATTAAGAAGATTTTTTTTATCGAAGGGTTTAAT
>JBAUBA010000318.1:0-1950 GCA_049676265.1 Atribacterota bacterium | reverse complement strand
TTAATTCAGGCGGGTAATATTCTTCCACAAGAGCCATTATCCTTTCAGTGATCTCCTTTTTATCTTCGGGGCCAGGCATTTCATCCTGCATTTCGGCGAATATGAACGGGTTACTTATTGCCCCCCTGCCAATCATTATTCCGTCCACTATATTTAATCTTTCCAATGCTTCATCCCGATTTAAGATATTTCCGTTCCCAATGATCCTTAAACCTGACCGCTCTTTGATTCTCTCTGCATATTCCCACCTTGCTTCCGAATTGTACCTGTCCGTTTTTAGCCTGAAATGAACAGTGACCGCATCAACCCCCTCATTTTCAAGTACTTTCAGTATCTCGAATACATTCTCCTCTTCATATCCAAGCCTTATTTTTACCGTGAAAGGGATGCTGATCACTTTTCTGACTTTTCTGCAGATCTCTCCAATTTTTTTCGGATCTTTAAGTAAAGCCGCACCTGCCCTCTTTTTTATAATCTTCCGTACCGGACACCCCATATTTATGTCTATCCCGGAAAAATCAGTTTCCTCTTCAATATATTTTACCGCATCTGTGAATGACTCCGGTTCACTTCCAAAAAGCTGGATAAACTGCGGAGTGTTAAAATCGAATGACCTGATCATTGAGAGGGTTCTATCCTGCTTCCTTCTGAGCCCTTCCGCAGAGATCAATTCAGTTACCATAAGCCCTACTCCACCGATTTCATCAACGACCCTTCTGAAGACAATATCAGTGAGGGATGCCATGGGAGCTAGTATAGTCCGGTGTTTTAAGTGCAGATTCCCGATCTTAAGATTTTCCATCATAACTTATTAAAAAAAATTATGGGGTTAGATTTTGTAATATTATTTTTCATCTTCTCCCTCGCTTTTTTTAATCACTCTGCTCACTGTAGTATAAAATTATCAAGGAGACGGTCTTTTAACACTTTTCTTACCGCTTCCCGATTTACTCCAGTTAAAATAGCTATCTTCCTTTTCGATAAAATGGTTAGTATTGAAATTAACTCTGATATACTTGTCTGAAATAATCTTCATATCTGTATATGCACCACGGTAATGTTCAGGTAACATGGATGCCATGCGAACCATGATCTGATCGGTCATCTCCTGATAAATGTCCTTCGTTGTCTTTATCTCACTCGCAAGCATGAAGGGTTCCCCAACAACAAAAGTAACACGTGTTCGCTTTAACCGCTTTATATTGTGCCAAAAGTTTTCGGCTCCGTAATGTGCGACAATCAATATTGGAACACGATTTTTCAGTGCAAGAAAAACTACTCCCGGTTGGCCCTTGGCCAGCACCCCGTTGCCACTTCTTGTTCCTTCCGGAGCAATGCAGAGCATTTTTTTCTCTTTTAGAGCTTTTCCCGCTTCTTTAAATGTGGATAAGCCCGGGGTTCCTCTATTAACAGGAATGGCTCCCCATTCTTTTACCAGTATCCTTAGGAACCAATTGTCCTGGTTTTCTATTTTTGAAATTCCACAGACTTTGCGGGGAAGTAGAAGCGTGTATATGAGCGGGACCTCGAGAAAATTGATATGGTTAATCACCAGAATCAAAGGTCCTTGACGGGGCACAGATTCCAGTTTGTCTCCTTCAACTTTACAAAATATTTTTAATAGCAGTTTGATAATAAAGGTTATGAATCTACCAGTTAATGTCATGATAGTTTTTTTCTGGTGATTATTTGAAGTGCTGATGGAATTATTTGAATCTTCAGCATTGTGCCTGCAATACAGATAGTTTCTCCATCAGCATGAGCTGTCATACTTCCCGAAAGTGCTTTTAGGGAGAATTTTTCAGCAGAGTCAGTAAATGTACCACGGTGCCTGCTTTGTTCCCCTTTCATGTAGAGCATCATAGCCTTGAGCAAAGAGATTCTCGTCCCCTGTTGTGTTAAGGCAAGATTAAGCAGACCATCACTCATATCTCCATCAGGAGCCATAAA
>JBAUBA010000317.1:0-2400 GCA_049676265.1 Atribacterota bacterium | reverse complement strand
AATTTTCTATCAATGATCAAAAAAGAGAAGCTTTGGTAAATCCAAATGACCTTCTGATAAATATATTAAGAGACGATTTATATCTAACCGGAACTAAATATGGCTGCGGTATTGGTGAATGCGGGGCTTGTACTGTTTTTTTAAATAATGAACCGGTTTTATCTTGCTTAACTTTAGCAGCTGCGGTTGATGGAAAAAAAATTACTACCATAGAAGGGCTGGCAAAGGGGAATAAGCTACACCCCATGCAAATAGCATTTTTAAAAAACGCAGCAGTACAGTGCGGATTTTGCACTCCCGGTATGATACTTACCGCGGTTGCTCTCTTGAAAGAAAATCCAAGTCCTACAGAAGAAGAGATTAAAGATTATATGAGAGGAAATCTTTGTCGGTGTACCGGGTATGTGCAAATAATTAAGGCAATTAAGACCTGCGCGGCAGAACAAAACCAGTTAAACCTACTAACCAGGTAACTAATTAATCAAAATAAGGAGGGGAAAATGAGTCAATTTAAATATATTTCTCCGAAAACAAAAGAAGAAGTATTACAAATTTTGAAACAAGAAAAATCAGAAGCCTGTTTAGTAGCGGGATGCAGTAATGTATTACCCTATATAAAGGACAAGATAATATCCAAAAAGTTGTTATTGGATATTTCCGGTATTGAAGAATTAAATTATATTAAAGAAAGTGAAGGCGAAATTTATATTGGAGCAGGTACAACTATTTCTGATTTAATTAATTCCAAAATTATAAGAGAAGAATGTAATATATTATATCAAGCAGCCGAACAATTTGCCGACCCGACAATAAGAAATAGTGCTACCATCGGAGGAAATTTAGCTGATGCTTCACCGGCCGCTGATATGGCACCGCCCTTATTGGTTTTAGATGCAGTTTTAGAAGTAGAAAGCATGGATGGAAAAAGAGAAATTTCCTTAAAGAATTTTTTTATCGGTCCGAGAAAAACAGTTTTGCATGATGATGAGATGATTACCAGTATAAAAATTAAGGATGATTCTATAAACAAAAATGGATGTTTTATTAAATTAGGCTTAAGACAAGCTATGGCTATTTCTCTTGCTACAGTTGCCCTAATCTTAGAAGTAGAAAAAGATAAAGTTGCAGATGTACGTATTGCTATGGGTTCGATTGCCCCGACACCCCTTAGATTAATTAAGGTAGAAGGATTTTTAAAAAATAAGGAAATAAATGATGAATTGATTGAGGAAGCCATAAAAAAGGTAAGAGAAGAAGTGAAGCCTATCGGAGATGTGAGAGCTTCCGCAGAATATCGAAGATATGTTTCGGGAATTCTATTTAAACGGGCATTTAGCCAATTGACCGATTCACCAATACACCAATTGACCAATTAATACGAGAAAAAGATTAACTATTTTGTCAATATGCTAATTGCATATCACTTATTACTTACTCACTCATCACTCATCAAAAAGGAGGTTTTATATGGAAGAATATATAGTAGAATTGACTGTAAATGATGAAAAAATAAGTGCTGTCGCCAAACCTGAAGAATCCCTATTAAAATTTTTACGCCGAAATGGCTTTACAGAAGTAAAATGCGGCTGCGAAAAAGGCGATTGCGGTACCTGTACGGTTATCATGAACAGAAAAACCATTAAGTCATGCATTACTTTAGCTATACGAGCTAATGGTAAAGAAATATTAACCGCTAAAGGTTTGGAAAAAACAAAAATAGGCCAGGAATTACAGGAAAGTTTTGTTCAACATGGGGCTGTACAATGCGGTTTTTGTACTGCTGGTATGTTGATGGCAGCCAAAGGCTATTTAGATACAAATCCTGAACCCGATAAGGCAGAAATTAGAAAAGCAATATCGGGTAATCTATGCAGATGCACCGGATATAAAAAGATTGTAGAAGCTATTTATGACGTCGCAGCGGAGAATCATAGATTAGAAGGTGATATAAATGTCTGAATTTAAAGTTGTAGGGAAAGCGATTCCCAGACACGATGCCTGGGCAAAAGTAAGAGGAGAACTTAAATATGCAGATGATTTTACTTTACCGGGAATGCTATATGCCAAGGTTTACCGCAGTAAATATCCGGCTGCAAAACTTGTTTCAATTGATATAAGTAAGGCAAAATCATTAAAAGGAGTAAAAGCAGTTTTAACTGCTCGTGATGTTCCCCGTAACGAAACAGTAACTAAATTTGGCCAATCTACGGATGTTAAGGGAGGTTTTGAAGGCTTATATAGGGTATTAGCGGAAGAAGGTAAGAAGATTAGATTTGTCGGAGAACCAATTGCCCTGGTAGCGGCAGAGACTGAAGAGATAGCAGAAAGAGCTTGTGATTTAATTGAAATTAAATATGAACTTCTTCCCGGAGTTTTTGACCCGGAAGAGGCCATGAAACC
>JBAUBA010000316.1:0-2304 GCA_049676265.1 Atribacterota bacterium | reverse complement strand
TCCCATCGCTTAGTAATATCTACTACTAGGGACGAGAGTTTGCTCACGTGGTGCCACCCTGATTCAATAGGAAAATATCCTATCCTTCATTGGCTGATTGTTTAACCCATCTTAAGATGTGTTTCCGGATATTTTAATTTCACCGGAAATATTAAAAAGGGTGGAATTCGATAAAGCCAATACTAATTTTCACCAACCATCAGCTCTCTGGAAATGACCGTTACCTACTAGCCCCTAAATATTTAACTATATATTTTTTATTTTTCTAATTATAAATTTTAATATCCCTTCTTGTCAAGCTTTTACTCGTATTGCGTATCGCGTATCGAGTATTGCGTAGGAAAATACAGTAATGAGTGATGAGTAATAAGCAAAAAGTTATCTAGTTAGTTGGTTAACTGGTTAAGAAAATAGAATAAAGGAGCCGGAAGTAGGGGTTCGATTCATCGAACCCGTTAATCGTAGGACAGGCGTCTCGCCTGTTTATTAGAAAACACGGGTCGGATATCTACCTGTGCGTTCTCGCACGCAGACAGGAATCCGACCCCTACCCGCAATGACAGAACTGGGCAGGAAAATAATTACTCGAAAATAATTATTATTCCTACCCAATATTAAAAACTAATTTCTATTTGTTAATTTACTTTTTAAGTTCTACAATACTATTCAGTTCGGTCTGGAAGAATTCATTGGCATTCCCCCAGTTTACGGCAATTTCGAGAACATCATTACAGGCAATAAAACACACCCAATCGCCTTCGGGAACATCTCCATAAGTTGTTCCCACTTTAATTTTTTGAGTCTTGTCACCTATTTTCACATTAACATCATCTCCAAGTTTGATACCCAGTGCATCAAAGTCATCCTGAGTAATATTCACTATTATATTCCCATATTGATTAATATAAACTACATAACCGATTGCTGTCTTATTTTCTACCTTGGATTTCTTAATGGGTAACATTACCAGATCTTTCGGATTAAGCTCCGGACCTACTTCAGAAACTGAATCCCCCGAAGCTATATGAGCAGCTACAGGAGAAAAGATATCTCTTCCATGAAAGTCTTTAGAAATTTTTCCGGGCCTGAAATATTTATTATTCTCAAGTTCATAAACCTTCTTTACTCCCATCTCATTTATTACCAGGGTTAATATTCCATTATCCGGTGCAATAAAATATCTATCATTTTGGGTTACAACTAAAAGAGGCTTTCTTTCGGTCCCTACTCCCGGATCTACAATTGCCAGAAATACAGTACCTGCGGGAAACTCTCGAGCAGAATAGAGAAGCGTGTTTGCACCTTCTTGAATATCAAAAGGAGTTACACCATGAGAGATATCTACCAGTTTTAAATCAGGTGCTACGGTGAGCATTACCCCTTTACAGGCACCGACAAAGTAATCTGTCTCCCCCCAGTCAGTTAAAAATCCTACAATTCCATTAGGAGCAGTTTCAGCAAGTGACGAAAAGGTTAACACTAAAACAAATAAAGCAGTTAAAATCAAGCAATTTAGAAATTTAAAAACCTTCTTGTTCTTCATAATTCCTCCTCCTTCTTTGTTATTTGATGTATTTATTATATAAGATTACCAATAAATGTTCAAATAAAACAACAAAACAATAAATAATGAGCATTGCGTATTGCGTGGAGAAAAATGATAAACTAGAAACTTTTTATTTTTTTCTTGACTTTCGACTGACCAGTCAGTTATAATTAATTTTAGTCTAAAAAATTGAGAGGATAAAATGTAAAGTAACATGATGAAAAAAGCTGCCGATCTTATTACGAAATATGCCTGGCCAATCGTTATGATAACTATTTTCATTACTGTTTTAGCAGGCTTCCAATTAAACAAGTTAACTATCGAAGATGATATTACCAAATATATGCCTGCCGATGACCCGGATATAGAGTTTTATAGGGAAATCGTGGATAAATTCGGTGGTTCGCAAGCAGAAACAGCGGTAATATCTCTGGAATATGATGAACTTTTTCAGGTAGAAAATCTAAGGAGCGTAAAAAATATTATCGAAGAATTAAATAACACTTCCTATATAAAATCCGTCACCTCTTTTTTAAATATGCCCGAAATTATCAGCACTGAATATGGACTGGAAGTCAAAGACTTGGTTGAAATCTTCCCGGAAAATAATGAAGATGCCGGTAAGCTTAAAGACGCGCTTCTAAATAATAATATGGTTAAGGGCAAATTTATATCCGCAGACGGCAATGTCACCCTATTAGTCATAGAATTAAAACCGGGTTATTCAGGAAGCGAGCTAAAAAATAATTTAATAAAAA
>JBAUBA010000315.1:0-22587 GCA_049676265.1 Atribacterota bacterium | reverse complement strand
GGTTTATCCGTCTTGGTATCTTTTGCGCCACTAACCATTACTTCTGTTGGCGTTGGATTCCCTACCATGACACAGCCCCCTGAACCAAATATTTCTATACGCTGGTCATAGCCATAAACTGCTTTTCGACTGTTATCGATAATTCCCCAGGCACCGCCTTGGTATTTCAAAGTAACTATAGCGGTATCAATGTCCCCTGCCTCTCCAATAGCCGGGTCAACCAGGCAGTTGCCTACCGCCATTAACTCCACTACCTCTTGATCTAAAAGATAGCGTGCCATATCAAAATCATGAATCATCATATCCAAAAAAATTCCCCCGGATACTTTAACATAACTGATAGGTGGCGGTTCCGGATCCCTGCTGGTTATTCGCAACAGGTGAGGGGTGCCAATTTTTCCACTTGCCACTAAATCTTTGGCTTTTTTAAAGCTGGGATCAAAACGTCGATTAAATCCCACCTGGAGTTTTACCCCTGCTTTTTTGACTGCACTTATAGCTTGGTCAATTTTATCCATATTCACAGCAATCGGTTTTTCGCAAAAGATGTGCTTCCCTGCCTGGGCTGCTTGGGAAATTATTTGAGCATGGGTATCGGTAGATGAGCAAATTACTACTGCATCAATATCTTTATTTTCTAATAAAACTCGATAATCTTTTTCAGCTATGGGTATTTCTAATTGAGCGGCAACTTGCCGGGCACTCTCTTCAAATATATCAGCAACTGCTAATACTTTTACGCCGGGAACTTGATATTTTAAATTGCGAGCATGTAATTTTCCAATTCTACCAACCCCAACTACACCTATATTGACTTTTTCCATAAAATACGCTTCCTTTCTTTTTATTTTAAATATTATTCGATCATTATTACTTATAAATAAGAGATCTAATAAAAATAATTTACTTTTATTGGTCTTTTAAAACAAATTAAAAAATCCTTTCTCTTATTAACTTTTTATTAGTTATTATTTATCGAATACAGACTCAAAATCGGTCATTAATAATGATGTAAAAATTCAATGAATTCTATTATAAATGTACTTTTTTCGAATTAATTCTTCAACATCGCTTATATCGCGTTTAAAAGGCCCTTCGGCCTCCATTTTGATACTAACCGCTGCAGCAGCCCAAATTGTTGCTTCAGCAGGGGGAGCAGAAATACGTTTTGCCATGTAGGAAGCAATTACAGTATCACCACGTCCGCTGCGGCCTATTAACTTTTCAGGATAAAAACCTGCTTCGAAATAGTTTTTACCGTCATACACCAGCAATCCGTCTTTATGTGTCAGTACAATCTCTTTTGGACCATAAGATGCCAATTCTTTTGCCGCCTTATAAATATCCGTCTCTTTGGTTAAAAACTCTGCTTCCACTGCATCAGTCTTTAGGACATCCGCTCTAGACAGCACTGCTTCTTTTTCCGGCCATTTAGCATAAACCAAAACTCCATCACGGATAATCCGGATATAACCCTGGACATCAATGGATATGAACTTATTGCGTTTTTTAATTTCATCAATGACTGCTATTGGAACTTCGCCTCGAATAGAAGGGCTGATTACAAAAGATTTGGCGCTAAGTCCTTCTACCTGACTAATTGTAAAAGAGCCGGCATTGTTTGTCACATAAAGATTACGCTGGTCAACATTGGTAGTCGGGTATTCAAGTGTTATACAGGTTGAATGCGTGGTGGCAGTTGCATAAACATCCGCACCAGTTTTTTTAAGTTCATCAACCAGATGGAAGTCTTCCTGAGCTAAACGAGTTACCGAAGCAACCTTCAAACCCATTCTGGCTACAACATTTGTACCATAGTTAAAACCACCGCCATCAACAAATCTTTTACCGGTAGGTGAAATAATCGTATCTTTCGTATAAGCACCCATCAAAATCACATCATACTCTAATTTATTCATAAAAATCTCCCCTTTTTCAAACAAGCATTTCAAATTTTGAATTGGTAATCTGCCCTGATTGTGGGTAAATACCGGTTAATTAAATTTTTGGCAAGATATTCAATCCGATAATCATTTTGTTAAATCCAATTTGTCCTCTTTCCGGTTAAAAAGTAGTTTAATCCAAAAACACAAGTTCATTATTCCTATAGGATTTTGTTGCAGCATATGCTATTTCGGTAGATTTAACCCCATCATAAACAGTTACCACAGGTTTTCTGTTTTCGATTATACAATTCACAAATTCCTGAAGTTCACTAAGATAAGCCTGTTCAAATCTTTCTAAAAAACCTGAAACACATTCATTTATAGAACCACTGTCATTAAATACTGTAACCAGGTTTTTGACTGGTGTGGTGCCGATCCTCAGGCTTCCTTCAGTTCCGATGATCTCTGTTTCGATATGATACCCGTGATGGCAAGTCCTGCTGACATAAAACATTGCCATTGAATTGTTCCTGAATTGGATTAGCGCTGCTCCATTATCGACATCATTATACTTTTTAAATACATTGAAGGCAAAACAGCCGCCGACTGCATACACACTAATGGCTTCTGCTTCCAGATACCATCTTGAAAGATCGAAATCATGTATCGCCATATCAAAAAATATGCCTCCGCTTTTTTCTGAAAAGGCTACTGCCCCTTTTATGGCTTTCACCGGATCAAGCCCGTAACATCTGATAAGAAATGGTTTTCCAATATAGCCTGCTTCAATTTTCTTTTTTGCATAAATATATGAACTGTCATATCTTCTCATGAAACCAACCTGGAATATTTTGCCACCGTGGCTTGCAACAATCCGTTCTGTTTCATGCACTTCATCGATATTTACGCCCAATGGCTTCTCCGAGAAAACATTAAAGCCTTTTTCAAGTGCCGACTTAATATGTTTGCAATGTTCCGTTGAAGATGATGCTATAACAATGCCGTCAAGATCATCATGATTTAACATGTCCTCAAAACTACCGTAAGTATATTTTAAGCCCCAATTCCTTTTTACATCATCCAGTTCTTCTTTGATTATGCTGCATACGCATGTCAATTCAGCGTTCGGAATCCTGAAAGCGATATTTTCGGCATGTTGTTTTCCTAATCTACCAAGGCCGACAATTCCCAGTTTTATTTTTTTCATGTTATCCTCCAGATTATTTTCATTATCCCGGTTTTTTTCAATATGAATTACAAACCATAAATTAAAATCAAATTTAAGGTGATTACTAAATTAATACTTGTTTTTATTTCGTTTTTTCAGTAAAGCCTCTACCTCTTCAATATTTCCTTTAAATGGACCTTCTTTTTCTAATTTTAGAGTAGTCAACGCAGCAGTATAACATAGCGCGGGATAAGGTTCCAGAGTAAAACGTTTTCCGATATAAGTAGAAATACAGGTGTCTCCCCTGCCACTACGCCCCTTTAAAGATTTTGGAGAAAAGGGAGCTTCGTAAAATTTCCCACCCACATGTAAAAGCACTCCATCTTTATGGGTAAGTAAAACTTCTTTAGCTCCTAATCGTGCCAATATCTTCGCTGCTTTGTGTAAATCTGAAGTGCCGGTCAAAATAGTAGCTTCAGCGATATCTGCCTTTAAATACTTTAAATAGGGAATAATTTCCTCCTTTTCCTTCCAATCTTTTAAGATAAGATTATCTCCTTCTCTTGTTCTCATAAATCCCTGTACATCAATGCTAAGCTCTGCTTTTTCTGATAATTCTTTTATCATATTAACCGGAACTTCCTTTTGCATCAATGAGGCAATGTGAATTACTTTAGCCTTTAAATCGGTTGGATAATCTTTTCCGCAAAAAGGCCCGGCAGACCGCATAAAATAGCTTCTGCGATTATCCGGATCATCGGTTGAATAAACATTTCTTATTCCTGTTGTTTCTTCCGATTCTGTCGGAAATACACTAATTCCCGTATCTTCAAATATGCTCAATAGGGGAAA
Organism: Atribacterota bacterium; assembly: GCA_049676265.1. Classification (GTDB taxonomy): domain Bacteria; phylum Atribacterota; class Phoenicimicrobiia; order Phoenicimicrobiales; family Phoenicimicrobiaceae; genus Sediminicultor. Next base: position 18,681 of record JBAUBA010000315.1, on the reverse strand, counting down.
ATCTTTTTTGGCAAGTTTGGTAACTATCGCTACTTTTATACCAATTGCCCTAAGCGCAAAAGCACCGTGATATACTGCGCTCCCGGTAACCTCTTTCTCCGCTCCGTTTACTACATCATTATCTATGGCAAAATGCCCCAACAAAACGACTTCAAAATTTTTTAAATTCATTTATTGTCTCGCCTTTTCTGTTTTATATCTTTTTGACCATTTAATTTTATCATTAATCATCTTCGTTGTCCTGCAGATGAATAGGGATATATTTTTTAGCAAGTTTACCAATTTCTTCTGCTTTTTTTTGGGATAAATGTAAATTATTTATTATTGTATCTGTCACTTCTTCCTCTTTTAAGGTAGAATCGACATAAGCCACATCCGCACCCCGCACTAGTTCTATTAGCTCCGGACACATACCGGTATCCCCGCTTATTGCAATAATTTTATCATGATGTATAAATTGATATCCTACCGCAACGTCTGGATGCAAAATTCGATTCACTCCCACAGCTGCATAGTGTCTCATCTGATATATTTTTACTTTTAAATCTTTTATTTTTAATTCATCTCCGCCTTTTACTTCGTGCATTTGAATTTGGAAAGAGACATCATTATAACTTTCTTGAAATGCAAAAACAATCTGCTGAGCTTCCTTAGATCCTTTTGGAAAATATATATTAATTGGGAATTTTCTTTCAATTGTCCGTAAATATCCCAACAGGGCATATAATCCCGCTATGTGATCAAAATGTCCATGGGTTAAAAATATTCCTCTTATCTTTTGAAAATCAATCTTTAAAGACACTAAATCTCTTAGAGTGCCGTCTCCGGCATCAACTATAAAATAATATTCTTCTGTTGATAGTAATATTTGTGTGGCAATACCAGCCCTAGAATAAAGAATGCTTGAATCCATATTTCTTCCTTTAACCTAAAAATTATTTTTCTCGAGTTACAATAATATCTTCAGGCGATAAATAAAAAGTTACTTCATCTCCAAGTTCAAAATCATACTTCGCTTCAACGCTAGTTCTAACTTCCCATTTTCCCAGTTTAATCTTGTAATCAATATTTTCTCCTAAATAGGAAGATTGAATGATTTTTCCTCTAAATATATTTACTTTATTTTTCTCAACTTTGCTTTCATTTTGAATAAATTTAATCGTATTCATTCTCATAACTACTGATACTCGCTGCCCTATAGATAAATTATCATTAATTCCATTGATAATAAAACCGTCATCGCTTTTTACTACAACATTTTTCTTTCCTTCTAAAAATGAATCTACACTACCATCAATAAAAGTACTAACTGCAATAAATCCAGCTACAAATTTATTTTTGGGATTAGAATAAATTTCTTTTGGTGAACCGGATTGGACTATCTTGCCCTGATCAAGAATTATAATTTTATCAGAAATTACTAATGCCTCTGCTTGATCATGAGTTACATAGATTGCAGTAATTCCGAGTTTCCTTTGTAATTCAGTAAATTCAAAACGCATCTCTTCTCTTAATTTGGCATCTAAATTACTTAATGGTTCATCAAGTAACATTATTTCCGGTTCGAATACTAGTGCTCGTGCCATAGCAATGCGCTGCTGCTGACCGCCACTCATTTGTCGGGGATATCTACTTTCATAACCATCTAATTGCACCATACTTAAAACTATTTTTATTCTTTTATCAATTTCGGGTTTTGGTACTTTTTTAATTTGTAAGCCAAAAGCTAAATTACCATAAACGGTCATATGGGGCCAAAGAGCATAATTTTGAAAAACCATTCCAATACCCCTCTTTTCGGGTGGGAAAGGGGTAATTTTTCTATTACCTAAATATATCTCTCCTTGGTCAGGATTTTCAAAACCGGCAATGCATCGAAGCGTAGTCGTTTTACCACATCCGCTGGGGCCCAAAAGGCTTAAAACCTTACCCTCTGTTGCTTCAAAAGTAACACCTTGAACAGCTTTTACCTTTCCGAAATTTTTACTTAAATTTTTTACTTTAAGAATTGCCATAAAATAAATTACCTCCAAGAAATATCTGGTTATTTTTATATCTTAATTTATCCTCCCATTCCTCCTAAATGTTCGGCTTTAAGGAATTTTTGAATTACTATCATAAAAAGAATCGAAGGAATTAATAACAATATAGCGATTACCGATGCAAATTGAATATTAGAACCACTTGCTGAATAAAGGGTCATGGGAAGAGTTGTTACAAAAGGAATCCCTACAAAGAAAGTACCGGTAAATTCATCCATTGAAGTAAGGAATACAAATACTGCACTGGCTATAAGTCCGGGAGTTGAAATAGGCAAAGTTACTTTAAAAAATGCCTTTAATCTTGAAGCCCCTACACTTCGAGCGGCCTCTTCTAACTCCGGAGGAATTGAACTAAAAGTACTTGCAGTAATCCAAACTGCAAAAACTAAACCTACAACCAGGTGTACTAAAATTACGCCAAATACAGTTCCGGTTAACCCTATCTTATTAAACATCAACATTAAGTTAATAAATACTGGCTGTTGAGGAAATGCCCGGGGTAATAAAAATAATATTAAAATTATACCTTTTAAGAGAGCAGGAATTTTAAGTTTTGCTAACGAATAACCTGCCGGAATGGCAATTGCCATAGTTATTATAACTACAATAATGGCAATACCCAAGCTTAGTAGAAAAGCCGGAATTACGTTTACTGCCCCCAGGGTTAAACTTTTAGTAATTCCTAAAGCTTGGAGCCAGTAATCAAATCCTATTTTTTGAGGAAGTGTATGAGGCCAATACCATCTTAAAGCCACAGACCAAATCCCCAAACTCAACACCGGAGCAAACAGGAAAAATATGAATATCGAAAATATAATTATTTCAATAGTTTTTCTAAAACTACTCTTTTGCATTAACAACCTCCATCAATCATAAAGACCTTTTTTCATCATACTTCTCACATAATAAATTGCTAACAAGCTGACTAATATATATGAAAAAACGCCTAATGCATTTGCTACTCCATAATCACCAAAATAATTTACACGATGAGCAATGTCTACGGTTATAGTAACCGGGGATTTCCCGCCAATAAGCATGTAAGGAAAGCTAAAACATCCTACCAGGGAACAAAAAACCAAAGTTACCGCAATTAGAATAGTAGGTTTATTCATAGGAATAAGAACCTTGGTGATAATCTGGGGCAACTTTGCTCCTACACTTTTTGCTGCTTCAATATAAGAATTGTCGATCATCTGAAAGCCACCTAAAATTATTAGTATCATAAAGGGTGCTTGTTTCCATACAAAACCGAAAGTTAAACCAATCCAATTAAAAAGCTGTAAAGGGTTTTCAATATTGATAAGACCTAATTTCGCCAAAAAGAGGTTTAGTGTTCCATGAGGAGCTAAAAAACTTCTCATCATCTGGGCAATGACTACAAAGGGGAGAAAAATAGGCAACCGGTATAAAATTCCAATAATGTTAGCTAGCCAGCCTTTAGTCAATCTCAAATATACTGCTACAAAAATACTTATAACTGTAGCAATAAAAGTGCTGAATGCAGTTACTCCAAAAGTAAATAAAATATCATATCGATATAAACGAAGCGTTTTCTCATAATTTGCTAAACTTAAAACCCCTTCTTTGCTGATAAAGCTTTTCCAAAACGAAGCAAGGAAAGGGTATAAATATAATAACAAAATGACCATTACTGCAGGAAATACTAATATATAAGGAAGAATATTAGTATAGGAGCGGGGCCTTTCGACCCCAACCCCTATTTCATTCTTTCCAACAGCCAATTCATTTTTTAAATTGTTTCCCATTAAATTTCTCCTAAATTGGTTGTATCTTAATCCTATTCGACAGCCTCTAATATTGCATCAAAATAGTCTCCCAAGGGAAATGCCAGACCAAATTCAGCTAACATTGCCGGGGTTACATCTTGATATATCACATCGAAAGTTTCCTTGCTGACAAAATCTTTAACATAACTTCCGTCAATCCCCGGGTACCAATTAAATCTCTTTACGATCTCCTCAGCTTGTACTGCAGGTGAAGTGACCATTTCAACAAAATTTTTCGCTTCTTCAGGATGAGGCGCATTTTTAGGAATTACAAAATACATTGGTTGTCCGGGCATACCTGGTTCAGGAAGAAGGATACGGGTTGCAGGATCTAATTTGCCCTCTGCCATCCAGCTTAAGAACATATCCACCCAGACCGGTCCCATCCAAATTTCACCTCTGTTTAGTGCATCGAGAGTAGCCACATTTCCACCGGTTAAAGTGACATTTTTGTTGAATTCTTTCAGTTCTTTAATTGGCTCATCCCATGTTGCAATTTCGGCTTCATCAAAAGGTCCGGTAACCGCATACTTTTCATATTTACCTGTCTTCCAGTAAATCCATCCACAGGTAAATGCTACTCCTGACATTCCACCTTTTATTCCATTATAACCAAATTTTCCAGGATTTTCTTCAGCCCATTTAACAATTTCTTCATAAGTTTTAGGTGGGTTGGGAACATATTTTGGATTAAATGCAACAACTGCCTGACTATGGAACATGGGCATGCAATATCCTTCTACATCAACACCAAGGGTATTCTTTGCAAATGGTGAAGTAATGTATTGCCACGTATCTATGCCTTTGGCATAATCAAGTAGTAGATCTTCTTCCATTGCCCATTTTAGGAAAATCTGATGTATCATTACTACATCTATATCGCCTTCTTTTTTATCCTTATCTGCCAGGATTTTTTCAAAAATTAAACGAGAACCTGCATTCCCCGGGCCAGTATGAACTGTCATTACGCTTACATCGGGATATTTTTCGCTAAATTGAGGACCTATCACATGTTGGCCAAGAGCAAGCATATTCACATCTCCGGCAGTCATGTATACTAATTTTGTGTCCGCCGCAAAAGCACCTAAAGAAAATACGCCTACCAGCATAACGCATGCTATTAAAAAAATTATCCAAAATTTCGTAAGTTTCGTAAACACAATCTTTTCCTCCTTAAAGTTTTTATTCAAAAACGACATCTTGCCACAAAGCTTCTATGAAAGTCTATGCAGCTTTCATTTAACTATTTTATTTCGTTAGACCACCTCCTTTACATTAATTTTGTTTTTGCCTAAGATCGGTGAGGAATGTTCAGCTGTAATTTAAAATCTAAATAATTATTTATAATGATTTTTTTCATAAGTTAATTGATTGAGTCCACTCGTAGAGTTTTTCGTAAGTGAAACTTTTTTCATTAACAAAAAATTCAAAACCTGCAAATCCTGAATAAACCTTGGAGAGTTCTTTAAGAATAAATTTATAGTCGAGCTCACCAATCCAGGGTTCACATCTGTAAGGAACGTTTGCCGCATGAATGTATCCTATAAATTGGTGATATCTTTGTAGGGTTTCTAAGATATTTCCTTCCATAATCTGCATATGGTATATATCATAAAGTATTTTAAGATGTTCGGAATTTACTGCTTGAATTAATTCAAGAGTTTTTTGGAAATTATCTAAATAATAATTTTTATGGTCCTTTAGAGAATTTAAAGGCTCAATCACCAACATAATATCTCTCTTTTTAGCAACCTCAACAAGAGCTTTAAGATTATCATATAAACGAAGTAATTTTTTTTCACTGCTTGCCGAATTAATTTTTACGCTTCCATCACCCTCTAATATATCTGATAGTAACATGATGCGGTCACATTTTAATTTCTTTGCTGTATCGATAGAAGCATTTACTTCCTGAATAACTTTTTCTGTGCTGTCCAAGGTTAAAGATGATATTCTGTTCCCGCTAAAATTAGTTACTTTTAAGCCGCTATTTAGAATTAAATCAAAGTCTTTGTCACGCCAATCCCAGAATTCAATAAATTTAAATCCCGCCTGTCTTATTTTTGTAAGTTTCTCCTTTAAATTATCTTTAGGATATATTGAATCTATACATAATGAAAACTTCATCTTCTTCCCTTTCTTAGTTAAATTATAATTTCTTAATTTTAACTTATACATTTTATTTAAATACAAAAAAAGCAAATAACTATAATGGTAGCTATCTTTAATTTTAAAACTTAAGCATTACTTTAAAGGCGTTTTTCTTATCATTAGCAGCTTTATTAAAAGCCGCATGAATATCTTTAAAAGGATACCTATGTGAAATTAAAGCTTTAAAATCAAACTCATTCTTTATTCTTTCCATAAACCTAATTGTTCTGGGCATAAAATTTTTAATTCCGCCAGAGCCGGTAATTGCCAGTGTCTTCCAAATTGTTAAACCAATTTCAACCGGCACTTTTCTTCCGACTGAATGTCCAATAAGTCTAACTCTTGCACTATGACCGGCAACATCAAAAATAGAAGCAATAGCATTATCATTTCCCGAAGCCTCAACAACAACACTTCCTCTAAACCCATCCGTAAGCTTTAAAATTTCATCTTTTAAATTACAAGCAGTGGGATCTATAACTTCATCGGCACCAAGCTTTAAAGCTAAATTGTTACGATTTTTAAAAGGTTCAACAATTATTACTTTTGCTCTTGCAGCTTTAGCAACAATTAACGCAGATAGTCCAATGGGACCAGCACCAATAATTATAACTGTATCACTTGCATCAACATAGCCACCATTGCCCCAAATACCAAAATATCCCACAGAAAAAGGTTCTACCAAGGCTCCTTCCTCATAAGACCATTCATCAGGCAATTTATGAACATATCTTTCTTCTATAATTAAATATTCTCCCATTCCTCCGGGTGAATCTGGCCTAAAGCCTGTTTCTCTCATATTTTCACAAGCGGAAGGCATTTTACCATTTTTACAGTTACAACAATATCCACAATCCAACACACAATCTCCGGTTACTTTATCGCCAACATTAAATGTACTTACTCTATTTCCGATTTCTACTATTTGGCCTGCCCATTCATGTCCAGGTGTATATGGAGCGATATCATACCTACCTTCAGCCGATTTTCCTATATAACATTCTACATCAGACCCACAAATTCCACAGGCTTCTATTTTTACCAAAATTTCATCGGGTTTTAATTTGGGAAGCTCAATCTCTTCAATTCTAAGATCATAGGGCTTATGTAAAAATACTATTTTTGCTTTCATTTTATTGACCTTCTATTAAATTTATTTTACTAAATTATATGTCGGTTATAATTTAATGTTTCAGTTTCTAAAAATAACCCGAAAAACATATAGTCTTCCGGGTTATTTTTTTGAAATACTACTCGCTTTTTTTTACTTCAGCGCCTGTGATACGTTCAAAAACCTTCACAACTGACCAATTATCTTCATCGGGAAATGATGATATGCCTGCTTGAAACATTTCCATTGCAATACTTGTTGCAAACATTGGAACCCCGCACTCTTTTGCCAGACTCATAGTAATGCCTAAATCCTTATACATTGTACCAATATGACTTCCAGTATTTTTAAACTTACGCTCCATAATAAATTTTGTAGTGCTTTTAAATAGGGGACTACCCACTCCGGTTGTACTGATAACATCATATAATATTTCTGGTTTTATACCAGCTTTTGCTCCAAGGGCTAATGTTTCAAAAACTCCTTCAAAGGTAACCCCGATCAAGGCTTGTAAACATGATTTTACAACTTGTCCCATTCCAATCTCTTCACCAACATAATGAACATTTTCGCCAATTGCATTAAAGAGATCTTGACATTCTTCAAATACATCACGCTCAGCAGCAACCATTAAAGTTAAAGTACCGGCATCAGCACCATTTCGCCCTCCACTAACGCCTGAATCGACCATCTTGATACCTTTTTCTTTTATCGCCCCTTCAACATCTTTAACATCTTTTCGACCAATCGTAGCAGTAATTATAATAGTTGACCCTGGCTTCATTGTATTAAGCAGACCATTCTCTCCTAAAATCACACTTTTTGCTTGATTTCCATTAAGCACCATTACGAAAACAGCGTCAGCATTGTTACCGGCCTCAGCACAATTCTTTGCAGGTTCACCGCCTGCTTCTGCAAAATTTTTTAATTTATCTTCGCATAAATCAAATCCTTTAACCTTAAATCCGCTCTTAAGAAGATTCTTTGCCATTCCCATTCCCATATCACCAAGTCCGACAAAACCAACAGTTTTCATTATTACTATTTTCCTCCTAAAATATTTTTTTATTTATTAAATGTATATTCATATATAATATAATAATCTATTTTTTATCCAAACAATTCTTTCATTACCTCGATTGATTTATAATATCCATCCTCAAAAGTTCCACCATCTGGCCGATAGACGCTCTCTAATGATATTACACCATTATAATTATCTTTTCTAAGAGCATTAGCAATATCTTCCAAATAAGGAGCAAGATCTCCCCGACCCAAAGAACGAAAATTAACAGTAGCTTTTGGAATATCGACTTTCATATCTTTCATATGAATATGACCAAGGTAGTTACGTATTTCTGCATAGGCATCTGGGAAAGGAGTATCTGCGCAATAAAGTGAATTAGCAATATCCCATATAACTTTTAAATGTTTTGTTCCCAGATCCTCTATCATTTTTCTTGCCAAATAACCTGAAACTATCATCGCATTTGTTCCGGTTTCCATGACTAAATCAACATCCTCATCCTCAGCAAGTTGTACCGGTTTTTCAAATAACTTTAAAAATTTATTCCAAGATTTATTTCCTCCTGCAACCCACCTATCGGCACCATTTGTTCCCCAAATAACCATTTGTTTATTAAATGTCATAACCCGAACAAGTCGCGTTCCAAGAGCCTTTGCCATATCTATTGTTTTTTTAAGATATGCCATATGTTCTTTATAATTTTCATCATCAACTTCCGTATCCATTACAGAAAGACCGTTAAAATTATGTCGGGAAACACATGAAACTTTAACTCCATAAGAATCTACAAGTTTTTTAATTTTATCAATTTCTTCAGGGGTGTGATCTCCTACTTGTTTGTCCCAAACAAATTGCAATTCTGCATACTTTACCCCTGTTTTATTCATCACCTTTAATGCATACTCAAGATCTTCACTAATACCATTTGTAATTACACCAATTTTCACTAACATTTTCCTCCTAAAATATTATTTTTTAATTTATTAAAATATTTGATTTCGCACAGATTCATACTAGGCCACAATATTTTCAACAGGAATCTGATGATTTATTGTAGCCAAAAAGAAAAGCGTTCACGTTCAGTTATTCTTCCTCCTCCTAATATTATTTCACTAATAACTCTGGTAAATATGTTGTTATTGGTGGGTAAAGACAAATCAAAAGCAATACGAAAATATTAGCAATTAAAAAGGGAATTGCAGCCTTAAATATATCAAAAATTTCCATATGTGAAATTGCAGAAGCAACATTAAGGCAAGTACCAACCGGGGGTGTAACTGTGCCTACAGCGAGTCCTACAATTAATAAAGCACCAAATTGAACTGGCGAAATACCAATGGCCATACATGCTGGTAAAAAAACCGGAGTAAATAATAATATTGCAGGACTAACATCGATAAAAGTACCGGCTAATAAGATAATATTCATAATTACCATTAACGTAAATACGGGAGAAAGGTTCAAACCTATAACAAAGTTTGCTATAGCTAGAGGCACCCCTTCTAGGGCTAATATCCATACATATAACTGACTAACTGCAATAATAATCATTATTGACGAACAGGTCTTAATTGCTTTTAAAAAACTCTCAGGAAGATTTTTTGCTTTTAAGCCACGAAAAATAAAAAGACCAACTACTATTGAATACATAACCCCAAAAGAAGCAGATTCATTTGCAGTTGCAACACCAAAAACTACAGTACCAACAACAAATACTGGCATAATTAGTGCTACCAATGATTGTCGTGTAACTTTCAATACATTTCCCCAGGAGTATTCAAAATTCTCCCTCGGGTAATCTCGTCTATAAGAAATAACTAAATTGATAATCAACTGTGAAAGACCAACCAACACACCGGGAATTAAGCCAGCAAGAAATAATTTCCCAACAGACTGTTCGGCCGTTACACAGTAAAGTATCATGGGAACACTCGGTGGAATTACCATACCCATGGTTGAAGAGGCTACTGTTATACCAGCAGAATATTCTTTAGTATATCCACGCTTTTCCATTTCCGGTATCAAGATTGCGCCAATTGAGGCAGTATCTGATGCTGATGATCCGGATATTCCCCCAAAGATCATGCTTGCAAAAACATTAATACATCCAAGTCCACCTTTTAATCTTCCAAATATCAAATTGCTGAAATCAATGATTCTATTAGTAATACCACTATCATTCATTAATTGTCCCATAACAATAAATAAAGGAAGCGCAATCATTGCATCGCTATTTAAACCGGAAAAAAGGCGCTGGGGGAATACTGTTAAAAGTTCCGGTCTATATACTAAAAAATATGATAATGCGGATAAACCTAAAGAATAGGCAATTGGAATTCCAATAATCAAACATACAGCTAATGCTACTAATAAAAGTGTCATGATTTTTTCCTTTCTTTTACTGCTGTTTTTCTTTCTGCGACAAAACTATCTTGTTCAATATCTTGTTTTACTTGCCCCAACAATCCTTCTATTTCTGCATAAACATCTTCAGTTTCACGAGATAGTTCTTCCGAACTTGCATAAATTAAATAAATATTATAAAGGCAATATAATATTACGAGACCACACCCAATAGGAATTGGAATTCTTTGAACCCAAAAAGGAATTTGCGTCATCGGAGATCTAAAAGTCCGTATAGATTTAATCCAACCTAAGCTCATATAAAAAAAGACGGCATTTAAAACGCAAATTAATATATAGTTGACGGTCAAAACAATCCTTTTTGCACCCGTAGAAAGTTTATTAACAAAAAAAGATATCTTAATATGCTCTTTTTGTCTGACCAGGATAGCAGTTCCCAAAGCTGAACAATATACGAATAGCATGGTAATAATTTCATTTGTTCCCATAATGGATGTTTTAAATCCATACCTTAATAAGACAAGGCTAAATATTAACAAAAAAATTATTATAAAAAAAACAGTGATAATCCGCTCTATAAGCCCGGTAATAAAACGGTCAAATCTCCTTAACCAATCCATAGGATTCGAATTCCTTTCTTTGCGTTAGAAAGTGAGTGAGGCCATTTTTCTGACCTCACTCTTAAATTTAGTAAATGAATTTACTTATTGCGATATTCAGCAAGCACGCTTTGAACTGCTTTTACGTCATCCATACCAAAAAGACCATCATCTACATAAATTTGTAAAAGTGGTTCAGCAGCTTTACTCCACGCTTTAACTAACTCGGGATCCTCAAGTACTTTAACTGTACTAGCACATACCGCTACTAATTTTTCACAAAATTCATCTGACTGTCCGGAAACCATCTCATCAGAATATTGCATCGCTTCAACTGAAACTTCGTTAAAGATTGTTTTCAGATCATCTGGAAGTGATTGATACCATTCCATGTTTACCATTAAAGGATCAGCACCTACCATATAGTTAATCCAGGTAAAATATGGTGCAACTTCATATGTCTTATTTGTCTCAAGAAAAGCTGCATCATTACACATACCGTCAATAACTCCGGTTTTTAAAGCCATGTAAGTATCTGAAGATGCCATTTCCATAGGATGGGCACCCATTTGTTTGTAGAATTTAATGATTGGAGCCTGGCCCGGTGATCTCATTTTTAATCCCACTAAATCATCCGGACGCGCAATTTGTTTTACTTTACTAATCATATTCCGGCCACCCGTGAAACCAATTGCAGGAATGTATGCACCATTTATTGAACCATCGATACATAATTGTTTAGCAAAATCACTATGATTAAAATACATTACTTCGTCATAAGAATGAAACATGAATGGAGCCATCCATAATTGGAATTTTGGATTTAAATATTCAAAAAAAGCCCCTCTATATCCCTGCAGTGCACCGGTTAAGAGCATCTCAAAAAGTTCCTTTTCCTTTCCAAGTACTCCGCTATCATAGATTTCTGCTTTAATTCGACCATCAGAGCGTTTTTCTATTTCGTCTTTAAACCACAACATAGATACTGTCCTAGGATGTTGTGGATTTTGCTGGTTAGAATATTTAAATGTATATACCTCTCCCGCTGCAAAAGAAGATAGAAAGATGCTCGAGAATAAGAAAATCACTAAAAAAGTAAGTAAACCAATTTTTAAATTACTTTTCATTTTTCCCTCCTAAAAGAAATTTTTTAAAATTTTAAAACACATTTACATTTAAAAAAATACTTCCTTATGCATCACCTCCTCTTATTGATTCCCTGTTTTATTTAAAGAATGGTCTTTTTTTTAAGGTAGTCTACCAGGGAAATTTTTTATTTTTTAAAAAGTATAATTACGCTATTTTTTGAACTGAAATAGTTATATTTATATTAAAATCTAAATTCTTTTACAATTTGAAACATCGCCATAAGATTTTCAATGGACACTTTTGACTGAATGTTGTGAATAGTATTAAATACAAAACCTCCTCCCTTCCCAAATATCTGGCAGCGCTCATTGACTTCCTTTCTTACCTCTTCTGGTGTACCAAAGGGAAGTGTCCTCTGTGTATCTACTCCGCCGCCCCAGAAAACCAATTTATTTCCGTACCTCTCTTTTAAAATTTTGGGATCCATATCCTTGGCTGAGGTCTGAACAGGATTTAAAATATCTACTCCAATTTCCACAAAGTCATCTAAAAAAGCAACGATAGATCCACAACTATGATAAAAAGTCTTCCATGGTGTATTTTTATGAATCCAATCATTTATCCTTTTGTGAAAGGGTTTGTAAAACTCCCGATACATATCAGGTGATATAAAAGGAGCATTTTGAGTCCCAAAATCTGTTCCACTGACCATCATTACATCTATCTTATTTCCTACTGCTTCATAAGAAAGTTTCAAGTTTTTCAATGCTATGTCACATTGCAATTCAAAGATTCCCTTAATATAATCGGGATATTCAATATGAGCGGTAATCCATCTTAGCGGATCTCTGATTCCCTTAGGATTTTTGATGGTTGGACCTGGCACCATAGAAATATCTCCAAAGCCTGCATCTATAAATTCTCCAATGATACAAAGGTCTGTATTTTTGTAAAGCTCATCCGCCTTCTTCTCTAAATATCTTAATGTTTCCTCAGAAAAAATTGAGTACTGCTGATTGGCCCAATCCTCTGGATTTAGATTTCTCTCATCAAAAGACTCTTGTCGTATCAATAGATCAAAATAATAACCATCTTGGGGCATCTTTGCGCAGGGAGGAACTGACATATCCCCCTTGGGATAGAGATAAATATTACCTTCATCATTCTTTTTCGTGGTAAATTTCTCAGGTACCATTACTTTAGTTCCGTCAAATAATTTCCATGGTTTCCAGTTCTCATTTCTAAATCCAAAAAAATTGGTAGGAAGCCATAATCCTATGGTATCAATCCCTAATTTCCCTATGACATCCATGTCAACTTCGCCAAGCATCTGAAAAGGATCAGCTATCATTACTACTTTATCCTTTAAGCCCAAGGACTGCCTTAATTTAGCGTAAGTGCTTGCCTGAATTCCAGTCACCAAAGTTGAGCCTAAATCAAGAGGAATACGGTCGGTTTCTTGATGATTAATAGCTTTTCTTACTCTTTCTCGAGAATTCATTAGGGTATCTCCTAAAAAATATAAGTTAAATTAGAAACCTTTTTATTTAAAGAGCAGCTTCTTCTTTTAGGGAATGGCTACAGGGAGTTTTTTGATCTTTTAAGAAGCATATTTTTGGTAATTCTAGCAATAAAGTAATTTTGTTTATATCAATTAATAATTTAAAAAATATCTTATAAGCAATTTTAAATATTAAATGCGAACGATTGCATTATCATAATTTAAATCCTCTAAAATTCTTTTCTTTGATTTATTTTGATTAAATTACTTCTTTTGATTTCTAATTTTCTAGTATTCATGTTTAGTTTTTTTCATTGATGGCTTAGTAGACTCGTTAATAAAAATCAAAATAGTGATAAAAATAAGAAAGTGTTTTCGGTGAAATTTTATAATTATAAAAACAATATTATAATTATGCATTCGATTGCAGGCAATTTTATTTTACAATAAGGCAATCCTTCTTGTCAAAGATTTTTTTATAGTATTTTTTATAATATTTTAAATAAGATAAACTTTACTACATTTAAGATGAATAAATAGGTTCCTATCCTCTATTTATTATTTATTATTTGCTATTAAAATGATACAAACAAACCACATTCTGAAAAGTTAGAAAAAATTATAGAATTATTGAGCTGGTACAGTCCGTCCGTTAGCATATACTAAAGACTTCTCCCCTAACTTAATATTACATAAGTTCGAGAGAAGTTTTTTGAGACAGCCATGATCACGGCTTCGAAGAAGGTTCCCAATATGTTGGACTACTACACACAGCAGATTTTAAATTAGCTGGCCCCGGTATTTTAATCCCAGGATTCACCACGGCTTGGATGGCAAATTCCACCATTTTTGTCCTCATATATGTGACATTTTCCTGACCATATTCATTTTCTGAATGTGGCCCTCTAACGAACACTAATTTTTTAAGTCCTGTTGCTCGCTTGTATGCCTCGAAGGTGCCTTCAACACTTACATACTTATCCCACAGTCCTTTTCCAAAGAACACCGCCGGCCACTTGTCTATATTTGTTAAGATTTCTGAACTCGGAAGAAACATGACGTTCTCTATTGTCCGCAAACACCCCTCCAGGAGCGTATAAACAGGCTCTGCATAACCAATACCGGCAGTAAAATCAGCAAGCATCAAAGCTCCCTTTATGTTATAACCATATGGGGAAGTACACCTTCCCTCGGGGTTGTTGTAAGGACAAAATTCAGCAAAATTCTTCTGCATCGCCCAGGCTGTCACCATCGACCCTTGTGAGGCCCCTCCGATGATTACAGGGACACTTTTGGCCTGCTCTCCTCTGAGAAGTTTCCCGACAGCTTGCTCCCCCTCAAGGAGCTCACCAGTCGGAGTTAATATGCTTAATCCATTATCTGTCTCGAGTTGATCGAGCATTCTAAACAGATCCTCGGCTTGTTCTCCGGTATCTGAAGCAGTCAATCCTCCTGATATCCCATGCCCTCTCTTATCTATGGTCAGTACATCAAACCCAGCTTGATTGAGAGCATACAGATAATCTCGCCATTGTCGCAAACCCCACTTTTCTGTCATCCCTTGCTCGTTTGGATAAGAGATGCCTTTGTATTTTTTAGTCTCTGGATCATATACATACAGTGGATCATCTGGGTGGTGAATTGCTGTCGTTTCTATACTTCTTCCCCCAATCATAATAGCTATAGCATGCGTCTTGTTCCCGGCATTGTCTAGTATACCTTCCCCTTCAATAAACCATCCTCGAAGTTGAATTGGCGTATGTACCTTCAAATGAAGTCGTTCGTACGTACCTCTAGGCACGGTAAATTCAACAATGTATGTTTTATCATCAACTTTCGCAATGTTTTCATTATAAACAGATTGCCCAAAAAATGCTGGTCGGCGGATGTCTGCCAGGTTCACATCTTCATTAGGTTCAATTTTTCCGATTGGAGA
The DNA here is from genome assembly GCA_049676265.1 of Atribacterota bacterium. GTDB lineage: Bacteria > Atribacterota > Phoenicimicrobiia > Phoenicimicrobiales > Phoenicimicrobiaceae > Sediminicultor. Next base: position 3,071 of record JBAUBA010000315.1, on the reverse strand, counting down.
CACGGTTCCAGTATTTCTAAACTCGCTAAGAGAAAAACTCCTGGCAAGCTCAATGATTGGCCTGGCAGCATCGGGATCTTGTGAAAATTCTTGCCATTTTTTCTTGATTTTTGCATCAGTGAACTCTTCAGCATAAAAATCTTCCCACTGATAGCCTTCGGGTGGCTTCTGACTGGTCTGCGTAAATGGAATACATACTGATCCCTTTGGATCCTGATAAGAAAATCCAGGCAAATCTTCATTCTTATCATACCCGACATAGGTGATGCACTCCGGCTCGTCACTTGAATTAGCTTGGACAAATTCAGATATGATGAATATTACAATCATCATTGTAAATAACAATATTATCAACATTTTTTCCTTTTTTCCTTTTAAAAAATGTTCTTAAATTATAATATACTCTAGAAAAATTATCTTCTTTTTCTTACCTTCTCGCTTTAATGAGACAGGGAACTTTTTTTATCACACTTTTCTTTCACAACTGTAACCCAAATAATTACAAATATTTTAAGCATCTGCTTGATGAAAAGATAAAAGGGTCAGAGGTGATGCGATATACTGCTCCTTTAAATTCTATTCGTCATGGTCTGGTCATGTGGTCAATGTAGTATATCGTTTGTTATATTGCAAGCCCTGAATATATATGCTTTCTATCAGCATTACATTTTTCCCAAAGATGCTGCTAAATAGTCAGATTTTAGAAAACGCTCCACGATAAAGAGCATGATAATATTTGGTGTCATCATGAGCAGCGCCACTACCGAGGCATTGGTTCGTATGAAATTATATCCCATGAATGAATAGAGAATGGTCGGTATGGTCTCGAAGGTAGGTGTGCCGATAATAAAGGTAAGATTAAATTCTTCAATGCTGACAGTAAACGCAAATATCATCCCTGCCAGCAATCCGGGGCGAATCATAGGCAAGAAGATATCCCTGATTTTAACGAAAGTACCCGCCCCAAGATTCTCTGCCGCGTCTATCACGTCTTGAGGGATGGCCTGAAAACTGGTGGTCATCACCCGTATCATATAGGGTATGCTCATGAGCGTGTGTGCAAGGACCAGGCCGAAAAAAGTTTGACTTAAGCCAAGTGCGGTGAAGACCCTGCTGAGGAAAAGCGCTACTACCATCCCGGGCATGATTATAGGGAGAAGTACCACCAGCATAAAAAGTTTCTTGCCGGGAATTTTTCTTCTACCCAATACATAAGAGGTGGGTAATGATAAGGTTAAGGAGAGAAGCACTGACAGTGGTGCCAAACTGTAACTATTACGCAATGCCCGTCCGATATTTGTATAATCAAATACAAATTTCCATTGCGCCAGCGAAAATCCCGGTGGAAAAACATTAGGGTAAGACCAGGGATTCTTGGGGTCTACCAAAGACCACATCACGGTCATAAGGATAGGTATACCGACCCACAAAATCAGGACAATCATAAAAAAGCTCATCAGGAGCAAATAGAAATTTCTCATCCTTCGTGCCTGAATGAGATGTAGTGGTGTTTTTGCCGTGCTATTTGTTGAAGCCATACTAATCCACTCCCTTTACAAATTCCGCTAGTCGTGAATAGGCCCAGATGACAATGAACGCGGTCACGATAATCATCACTCCCAATACAGCTGCCTGGTCCCATTCCTGGTATATGGTGGCCATGATATGCATCCGCCCTGCCATAGATGCGGGATAGATGGGTCCTGCGACACTGACTATAGGGAAATCTCCAAAGGCTTTGATAAACATGAGGATCATGGAAACCAATATCCCGGGCATGGCCAAGGGCACATATATCCTGAACAATATCGACCAGTAACCCGCACCCAGATTTTTCGCTGCATCGATGGTATCATCCCTGATGGCCGCTAACGATGCCATCACAATCAAAAGCACAAAGGGCAGGTTCTTCCAAATCTGAATAAATACCACCCCCCAGCCAAATTTGTCATTGAGCATACGCAATGGCTCATTGATGAGATGAAGTCGCATGAGTGCAGTATTTACCAGCCCATGGTATGAAATAAGGTTCAGAATGAGAAAAGCTGCCACCAGGGCAGGTATAAAGAGCGGCACTTTGATAATAGAACCCAGAATTCCTTTTCCGGTTCCACCCTTTCTAAAGAACAGGGCAACAGGAAATGCAACCACTACGGTACCTATTGAGCTTAGAAGTCCCATTTTTAGGGAGAAGAGTAAAGAATCTATGGATTCTCTGGCTTGCAATATCGCTTTCCAGTTTTCTAGGGTAAACACCGACTTTCCTGTGATACTAAAGACGCCGAAGCTTTGCACGAGGGTCAGGAAGATTGAGGAGCCAATAAACAACAGGATGAATCCCACACCCGGGAAGAGCATCAGGAGATCTATGGGCGAAATCTTTTTTTCTTTCATCTTTTACCCCCTCAAGATGCTGAAAGCGTCTTCGGGAATACTGAACTCCAGAACGTCTCCCGTAATGAGTTTCCTGGTTTCATCAATTTGAGCACGCATCTTGTTTCCCTGAACATCCAGGAAGATATCCGTAATATTTCCCATAAATACAGACTGCAGGATTTTTCCCTTGACTCTATTCGGTGCTCCTTTGGTATAGAACTTCATATCCTCAGGCCGCCAGACGAACTTCACTTTTTTATCTACTTCAGGTATCTTCTGGTCTCCGAAGACGATATCTACTTTTCCAAAAGGAGTTTCCACAATACACCGGCTACCATCTCTGGCTACTACGGTCCCTTCATAGATATTCGCCAAACCGATAAATCCAGCCACAAAACTGGTTTCAGGATTCCGGTAGATGGTGTAGGGGTCCCCTAACTGCTCAATATGGCCCTGGTTCATGACGACAATCCTATCCGATATTGCCAGGGCTTCATCCTGGTCATGGGTCACATAGATAGTTGTTATTCCCAGCCGTTTTTGCATTTCCCTTATCTCGACCCGCACCTGTACGCGTAACTTGGCATCCAGGTTGGAAAGCGGTTCATCAAAAAGAAGAACCTGGGGCTCTGTTACAATAGCTCTTGCCAGGGCAACCCGTTGCTGCTGTCCTCCTGACAGTTGTCCGGGTTTGC
>JBAUBA010000314.1:0-10272 GCA_049676265.1 Atribacterota bacterium | reverse complement strand
TACATATACACTGGAGTGTAAAGTATAAATTGTTGCGTTTGTTTTATAATGGATTGCACAACATTTGGATGACAATGTCCCACATTAAGAGCCCCCGCACTGGATAAAAAATCAATAAACTTATTTCCATCCATATCCTCAACAGTTGATTTATAAGCCCTTTTTACCACTAAGGGATAATAAGGTATACGCGAAAAGGAAGCAACAACTTCATTATTTTCCTCAACAATCTTTTTACACTTTTTATTTTTAGAGTTAGATAACATATTTTTTTCCTATTTCTATTAATAATTAATAAATAAATTTTTCTCGGTTTGAAATAATCCTCTTTAAAGCACTAAATATAATTAATATCCCCCCAAAGTAAGAGGCACAATTCTTACTAATTTCGGCATAAGAAGATGGGGCAAGGCCAAAGAAAGGAATGGAAAATAAGTTGTCAACAAAACAACAGGTACAGCACCAAATATCATAAAGATCACTGCCGGAGTTATTAATTCATCAAATTTACATTTACCTATCCGTCCTGCCAGGTAAAGAATGGGGGCGGTAGGAGGAGTTACATTGCCCAATCCTAAATTAGTGCCTAAAATTGCCGCAAAATGGATAGGGTGAACCCCTATTGCCTTCATTAAAGGAAATAATAGAGGTGCTGCTAAAAGGGTGGCACTAAAATCATCCATAAGCATACCGAGAATAATTAAAAACAAGTTAACCATAAGTAACAAAATATATTTATTATCTGTTATTCCGGTTAGAGTTGCCACCAAGCGTTGAGGTACATTTTCCATAACATAGAGGCGGCTTAAAATCATTACAAAAAAGACCATAAGTATAACTACACCGGTTGTGGTAATTGAATTTACCATGGTAACCATTAATTGGTTGAAGTTCAGTGTACGATAGATAAAGAAACCTACAAAAACACAATAAAGTGTAGCTACTCCTGCCGATTCTGTGGGAGTAAAAACACCTCCATAAATGCCGCCCAAAACAATAATGGGCATCAATAAGGCGGAAAAACCTTTATAAGTAGCCTGCCCAAATTCTTTAATTTGTTCTTTTGGAGGAATAGAAGGAGACACTTTTATAGGTAACTTTCGGCACATAATTGAATTAATGATACTATAAATGATTACCAAAATAATTCCGGGAATTACAGTGGCCAGGAAGCATGCGGCCACTGATTGCCAGGTTACCCAGGCATAGAGGATCATAGGAACACTGGGTGGAATAAGTTGTCCCAGGACCGATGAACAGGCTATCAGACCCGTTGCATGTCCTCGAGGATAACCCCGTTCAACCATGCGCGGTATCATAATACTGCCAATAGCGGATACTGCTGCAGTGCAAGTTCCTGCTATCGCTCCAAAAATAGCACAACTTACAATAGAAACTGTTCCTAAACCACTTTTTTTTCTACCTAAAATGGAATCTGAAATATTTACTAATCGTGAGGCGACTCCGGTAGAACTCATAAGTCCTCCCATTAGGATAAAAAAAAGGACACACAGAACAGCCATTGAATTAATCTTGTGAAAGCCTGTAGCCATAATAAACATTGGGTCATAATTTCCCATGGTAAATAAAAATAAAACGGCTGCCATAAAACAAAAAGGTACCGGTACTCCCAAGACAAGTAATCCAATCAAAATTGCCAGGTCAATAATTATATCCATTATTTAATTTCCCTTTTTAGATAATTGTTCAAAGATAGTATTTTTTCCCAAACTTTGAAATATATAATCGATTAATTCTGTTAAAAAATAGAGGGACATTAGTATAGCACCAACAAAAATTGCACTTTGAGAAAGAACCATAGGTATTAGCAGTGCCTGGGAAGTTTCCCCCTTAGTTATACCCCAGATGAAATAAGGATAAGTCCAACTAATCATTATAATAGATAAAATAAATGTAATTAAGCTGCTTATGGCTTTAATCAAAGCATAGGTTCTTGGTTTCTTAAACCAGATGTGAATTAATTCTGCTTTAATATGACTGCGTTCATAAGCCCCGTAAGATGCGCCAATAAAATATAACCACATAGCTATAAGACAAATCAATTCTTCTACTCCGAAGAGAGGTGACCCAAGTACATAACGCAAGACTACTTCAACAAAAACCAATAAAGTAATAATAGAACCCGCAACTAACATAAATATTTTTTGTAAATTTATTAATCCATTCCATATTGTCAATCCCAGTTTTTTCATTTCTCAAACTATTTCCTCATACCGAATATATTTTTAGCTAAAGGGAGCAAGAAAGCCCCGCTCCCCTTAGCTTACGCTTATTTGTTTATTTAAAAACTGCTTATAATATTGTTATTTTACTTCTATACCTACATGTTCTCTACAGGTATCTACCAGTGCTTTACCCATATATTGGTCGAGCTCCGGCCAGACATCTTTACGAATAGCATCGGCAAATACTTCAAGCTCTTCCTCAGTGGGAAGAATAATTTTCAAACCAAATTCTTCCATTTTCTGGCGATATTCCTCATCTTCTGCAAGGAAATAATCCCAACGGCCTTGAACTTGTTTTTCGGCAGCCTCTAATAAGACTTTTTGGTCATCTTCTGTTAGTGTATTCCATAGTTCCAAATTCATGTAGAACCACCAGGGTTCCAGGTAATCATTATACTGAATCCACACACCCTGAATATCACGGAATTGATATCCCTGGAAAGGAGGACCACCACATTCTCCATCAGCAACTCCTCTTTCAATGGCACTAAAAGCTTCAGAATAAGGGATGGTAGTTGGAATATAGCCTAATCTCTGCCAGGTTAACTCACATGCTTTTAAGGGCATAACTCTTACCTTCATTTTGTTGGCTTTCATTTCTCCCCAACCTTCCGGTTCTTCTGTAGTGGTTATACCTGCCCATCCTGCCGGAAAAAGAGCTAAACCTTTTATCCCCTGGTCTAATAATAAATCTTCAACCATATTAAAGACCCAGCCGCCTTGTTTATAAGCTTCTTTTGCCTTTTCGGTGGAGGTAAATAGATAAGGCATATAATAAGCAATGTTTAATCTTGGATCATAAGTTGGGGCTATGGGGGTAAGAGTTACTTCGTAATCACCTCTCATAACTCTTTCGTAGCACTCTACCCAATCACCAAGTACTCCGCCGGAATAAACTGTAATGTCAATACGGCCTTCAGTTTTTTCTCTTACCTCATCAGCAAAAGCTACAGCGCGCAAGTCATAATCGCTATCAACAGGATGGACTTGGGGCAATCGCCATTTATATTGATAACTGGCTTGAGCGGCACAAATAGTTATTGAAAAAATAATCAAACACAACACTACACTTATAAAAACTTTTGATTTTTTCATTTTACATTTCCTCCTTTTTTTTACGATTTACTTTTTTACAATTTTCCTTTATCCTTCTTTTACTTATTTCCCCATATAACCACTCCCTTTTTTACGATACTTTCTGATCTGCTCTTAATAAAATATTTTTACTTTATTTGTTTTAATAGTGTACTAAATTATTTTATCTATTTATTGTAAAAATAAATATAACTATAAATATTTTTTCAATTTTATATATAAAAAAGCCTGAGAAAGAAGCTTCCTTTTTGGAACTTCTCTCTCAGGCTTTTGTCCTAAAAGTGTGGCATTTAATTTTAACTAAATGCTTTGCGCCGCTTGGTCCAGACTTCTTTTTTGAGAGAACGGAACCCTAGGTGCACTTCCATATTTATGCTTTATTAAAAAAATCTTAGCATATATAATTATTGATGTCAAAAAATTAAAGAAAGTATCATTCTCTATAGGAAAGAGTAGAAAGTGTAAACACCACTTAAAAGTAATGCATATTATTAATATATAATATTTTTTCTTCTAACTACTCCATTAAAGTTTAAACTAACAATTCGTATTGTGTATCTAGAAAAGATAAATAAAAAAAAGGAAAACAAGTGTGATAAAGGACTATCAATGACCGTTGCCTTGACAGTTCTCTGGAATGGTGAGACAAGATGAAGTTTGGGTCATTCCCATTCCTCTTATGTCATTCCCATGAAAATGGGAATCTATCTTTTTCTGTCATTGTTTTCCGAGGCATATGCACGCAATCTTATATTTGTCCTAAAATAAGACAAATAACAGTTGTTTGTATTATTTTAGGACAATTAAATTTATTTAGCCAAAAACCCGAATTTATTCTATTGTTCGGGCTTTTTAGTTTTTAGGTTAAAAAGAAGGATATACAGGGTGAGATATAGAATATATAATTGAAGTTATTAAAACAGGATTAAAATAGAAATTCAAATATTTAAAATGAAGATGGGGAGGGGATAAATTATTGTCCGAGAAAGAACTAAACGAAGAATTAAGATCTTTCGTTGAGACATATTTCGAGGAAAGAGAAGAATTAGAAAAAGAAACAAGAAAAAAATTAGAAGAAAAAATTGAAGGTTTAGAAGTTGAAAAGAACGAAGAGCTTGAAAAAATCGAAGAAATTAAGTGGAAGAAATCACTCAAAACTCTAACTGAATGTGTCAACCTGGTAGAAGAAGTAAAAAATATTACCAAAATATAAGTTGGGATGAATTGTTGTGCGGGGGAGAGCATGATAGAAATTTTAAAAACTACATACAGAACAAGGGGCTATTAAGTTTGATAAAAAAGGACAAATTTAAACTTATAAAATATAATAAAATGTCATCCGGAGCTGTTACTATATCAATATATCAAAAGATGCCTCTTTTTTAATTTGGTTTTTAATCTTTATCTTTGGAGGAAGTAAAATGACCAGATATAGATGTCCAAAATGTAAAATGGAGTATAATGTTCCGGGAAAATGCGATATATGCAAGGTAACTCTTGAAAAGATAGAAGAAAAGAAAGCACATATGCATGGCCCGCATCCTGAACATAAAGAGCAAATACATCATGATCATAACTGATCATCATCGACAAATGGTGAATGATTTCAAAAAAAGATTTATCATTTCAGCTTTAGTCACCATACCCATTCTTTTGCTGTCTCCCTTAATACAGCAGTTATTTAATTTTAGGTTTGGTATTCCCGGGGAAAAATATGTTCTCTTTGTCCTTTCCAGTTTTATATTCTTCTACGGCGGTAGGCCCTTTCTAAAAGGTTTTTTTGATGAGTCCAGGAAGAAACAGCCGGGAATGATGACCCTTATCGCCTTAGCCACATCCGTAGCCTATTTTTATAGTTCAGCTGTAGTTTTCGGTCTTAAAGGAAAGTTTTTTTTCTGGGAACTTGCTACCCTGATAGACGTGATGCTTCTGGGCCACTGGTTTGAGATGAAATCTGTTTTAGGAGCCTCCAGGGCTTTAGAGAAATTGGCCCAATTAATGCCTGACACTGCCCACCTGTTAAAAGGAAGCGACATAAAAGAAATTAAAATTTCCGAATTAAAAAAAGGAGATAAAATCTTAGTCAAAGCAGGTGAAAAAATACCTGCTGATGGTCTAATCATTAAAGGCAGCAGTTATATTGATGAATCAATGCTGACCGGAGAATCAAAACCGGTTCATAAAAAAGAGAAGGACAAAGTTATCGGTGGTTCCGTAAACGGGGATGCAGTTTTAGAAGTAAAGGTTGAAGGAACAGGAGAAGAATCATATTTAAATAAAGTCATTAATATGGTAAAAGAAGCACAGTCATCCAAATCGAAAACTCAAAGATTTGCGGATAAAGCAGCCAACTGGCTTACTATTATTGCGGTGACTACCGGAACAGCTACCCTTGTTTACTGGTATTTTTATGGACCCGATCTGGCATTTGCCATCGAAAGAATGGCTACTGTCATGGTGATTACCTGTCCGCACGCTCTAGGCTTAGCCATACCACTGGTTACTGCAGTGTCAACTTCCTTATCAGCAAAGAATGGTCTTTTAATAAGAAATAGAACTGCATTTGAAAACGCCAGAAAGATAACCACTATGGTATTTGATAAGACAGGTACCCTTACTGAAGGTAAATTTGGAGTAAGCTCTACCAGTGTTATGGATAAAAAATATGATGAAAAAAAGATTATTCAATTAGCCGCTTCTCTTGAAAAAAATTCTGAACATCCTATTGCCAAAGGGATAATAAGTAGAGCTGAGGAGCTTAAAATCAAACCCATGCCGATATCAGAATTTGAAGTGATAAAAGGACAAGGAATTAAGGGGAACATAGAAGGAAAAGATGTTTTCTTGGTTAGCCAAGCTTATGTGAGAAAAAACAATGCTAAAATACTGAAAGAAATTGAAGTTGATGAAACAGGAACGCTGGTTTATGTTTTACTTGATGGCAAAATAATTGGCATTATTACTCTGGCTGATAAAATTAGAGAGGAATCCTATGAAGCAATAAAGCAGCTAAGAGAATTAGGTATAAAGTGCTGGATGCTTACCGGTGACAATAAAAGAGTCGCGGAAGAAGTTTCAAATAAGTTGCATCTTGATGGTTATTTTGCAGAAGTACTGCCACATGAAAAGCTGGAAAAAATAAAAGAGCTGCAAAATAAAGGAGAATTTATTGCCATGACCGGAGACGGGATTAATGATGCCCCCGCTCTTGCTCAGGCAGATGTAGGTATTGCTATCGGCTCAGGCACAGATGTCGCTGCCGAAACTGCGGATATTATCCTGGTAAACAGCAATCCCTTGGATGTTACTTCGCTCATTTTATTTGGAAGAGCAACTTATAGTAAAATGATTCAAAATCTATATTGGGCAACGGGATATAATGTCATTGCCATTCCTCTTGCTGCCGGAGCATTGTACAATTATGGTATAATCATTTCTCCGGCTATCGGAGCTGCTCTTATGTCTCTAAGTACTATAATTGTAGCCATAAATGCTCAATTTTTATCAATAAGAAAAGAGACTTCTGTTATGTAAAGTTCAATCAGATTGATTTTAACGACGAATGCAAAAGGTAACGGGAGACGATGGTAATAGTTCAATAATTTGGTAATTTTTCCACATTTCACCTGCAGAACTTGTCTATATTATTTTTTATGGTTATAATTACTTTAATATTTATTGAGTGAGGTTATAAATGATAGAAGGATTAAGTAAGTATAAGCATATTATCTGGGATTGGAACGGAACATTGATAAATGACATATGGTTAGTAGTGGAAATAATGAATAAGATGTTAAAGAAACGCAACATGCCAGGGATAGATTCAAAAAAATACAGGGAGATTTTTGATTTCCCGGTAATAGATTATTATGCAAAACTGGGATTTAATTTTTCTAAGGAATCATTTGAGGAGCTTACCGTTGAGTTTATAAGCGAATATTACACGCGTTTTAATGAGTGTAAGCTATTTAATGAAGTAGAAGAAGTGTTAAAAAAGATAAGAGATATGGGGATACCTCAATCAATTTTATCTGCTTCAAAAGAAGATGTCCTGATAGAAAAGATTAAATATTATGGTATTGATAAATATTTTTGTAGAATAATGGGTTTGGAAAACCACTATGCCGAAAGCAAAGTCGAAAGAGGAAAAAAATGGATAAATGAGTTAAATTTAAATCCGCAAGATGTACTTTTAATGGGGGACACTGCCCATGATTACGATGTTTCAAAACACATTGGCTGCGATTGTCTGCTGGTTGCCAATGGACATTATAGCTATGAAAGGCTTGCAAAGCTGGGGGTTGATGTTATAGGCACATTAAAAGAAATGATTGAAATTTGAGGAAAGACAACAAGAAACGGTCTTTTTTCCTATTTTTTTCTAGCTCTTTTTCTTCACGCGATACCCAATACACAATGTGGAGTATGGGTTAGTGTAAACTTTAGTGGGGTAGTTAGAAGAAAAAGTATGGGTGCGATTTGACAAAAAATTATTTTTATTATATTATAATAATGAACAGGAGTTTATTATTATGCAAGTTTTAAAACAAGAAGTAAAACAAAAAATAAAAAAAGCAGCAATATCTGAATTCGAGCAAAATGGATATCAAAAAACCTCAATGCGCTCAATTGCCTCAAGTGCTGGAGTGACCGTAGGCAACCTTTATCGGTATTTTAAAAACAAAGATGATCTTTTTAATGTGATTATTCAACCTGCCTTTCAGGAAATTTATAAATTTATAGATGAATTTGCCCGCTTTGAAAAATCCACGCTCTCTGAAGAAAAACAGAAAGAAGATTTTATAAAAACCTTTGAGAAATCCTTAATTCGAATTTACATTCAACATCGACCCGAATTGGTTATTTTGTTAAATGGCAGCAAAGGTTCCCAAATGGAGAATGCCAGGGAACAAATTATATCTCTTATCGCCGGTCGGATAAAAAAAGAAGCTTTTCCAAGAATGAAGAAAAAGAGGATTATGGCTGAAGATAATTTTTTAGCACAAGTTCTTGCCACTAGCTTTATCGAAGGGATATCTTTGGTGTTGAATAAATATAAAGATAAGGAAAAAACAAAAGAATTATTCACCCAGTTTACCCATATTTATTTTCGCAATCTCTTAAATGAACTAATATAATTTTTTTTACTTGTAAAATGAACGATAGTTTATTATACGATTCATTTTTATGGGAAATACAAAACAAAAACAAAGAAAGGTTTGCTAATGAAAAAAACATACAAGGAAAATCTTTTTTCTAATTTTTTAAAACAGGTAATTTTTTCAGCGCTATTGACTGTTCTGTTTTTGGGAATAAACAATATCTATATACAGGCTCAGTCTGATGACTATAAATATAAAAAAGGGGAAAGTTTATACTTTCAGGCCAGAGAAATGTTTATTGCTTCAACGCCAGAACTAGGTGAAGTTGTAGCCCTATTAGAAGAAAGCATTCCTTATTTTACAGAAATGGAAAACAAACAATTAAGATATTATTGGTTAGCTGAAGTATCCTATTTAAAAGGAGTAGTAGGAAAAGAAAGAAATAATCATGAAAAAGCTGAAGAAGATTTTTCTTTTAGCAAGAGGCTAATTTCTGAATCTTTAGATATGGGAGATTTTAGTGATGGATACCGTCTACTAGCGGATGTAGAAGGTCAGCTAATATCCTACCGTAATTTATATTATAAAACAAAATACGGTCCAGGGATCAGGGGTTTTATTGTAAAGGCAATCGAACTGGATTCTGGAAATAAAAAGGCTTATATTTCTCTTGCGATGTATTACCGTGATGCACCACTAATAGCAGGAGGAAATCTTAAGAAGAGCGAGTCTATTTTAAAAAAAATGATTGATATCACTTATTCTGATCAGATTGATTTATTTTCTTTATATCTATGGATTGATACCGCATGGGTTAATTCCGATTATAACCAGGAAAAGGTTAAGGATTGTATTTCGATTTTAAATTTATTTTCCAATCAAGCCGATATAGGTTTTATGGCCGAAAGAATAGAAAAGAAATATCAGGGCATGTAATTAATTAAATAATTTATAGTAAATTAATAAGGAGACGAAAATGATTGTTATCACCGGAGCAACTGGACATTTAGGAAATGTACTGGTTCGAAAATTAGTAAGCATGAATAAAAAAGTGAGGGCACTTATTCTCCCCGGGGAGGATATTGCTTCTCTTGAAGGATTAGAAGTAGAGAAAATGGAAGGAGATGTGCGCGTTCCTGATTCTTTGCGAAAGGCTTTCGAAGGAGCAGACATAGTGTACCATTGCGCAGGAATAATTTCTATCCTTCCCGGACAGCAAAAACAGTTATATCAAGTTAATGTTCTGGGAACCAGAAATGTGGTTAATATATGTCTCGAAATAAAAACTAAAAGATTAGTCTATACCAGTTCAATCCATGCGCTTTCTGAACCGGTACCAGGGATTGTGTTTGATGAATCGAGGGAATTTAATCCGGAAAAGGTACTGGGAGAATATTCTAAATCAAAAGCTCTGGGCACATTGGAAGTGCTTAAGGGGATTGAAAAAGGGTTAGATGCGGTTATTTTGTGCCCATCGGGGATTATAGGACCATATGATTATCGTGTATCGGAAATGGGAAAGTTGATTGTTGATTTTGTAAAAGGAAAAGTTAAGGCTTATGTTGACGGGGCTTATGATTTTGTTGATGTGCGGGATGTAGCCGAAGGACTTATTTTAGCGTGTGAGAAAGGCAGGAAAGGAGAAGGTTATATCTTATCCGGGCAACAGATAAGCGTTCAGCAATTGTTAGAATTTTTAGAGGAAATTAGCGGGGTAAAAGCACCTTCATTTAAAATACCTCATCAAGTGGCAAGGACAGCTGGATTTTTTAATGTATTATATTGCAATTTGATGAAAATTAAACCTCTTTTTACTCCTTTTTCAATTG
>JBAUBA010000313.1:0-6766 GCA_049676265.1 Atribacterota bacterium | reverse complement strand
TTAAGTATTTTTAGTCCGGAAAATCTTATTCTGTGGTGGGGAAAATTTATAACTATTATTATAATATTAGTGGTAGTAAAGATAGTTTTATCGGTAATTAATAAACTAATAGAAAAATCTTTAACCCCTTTAAAAAAATCCAAAAATTATGTGAAGAGGATTTCTCGAGCAAATACTCTTATTCCGCTTTTGCAGAGTGTTTCTAAATATGTAATTTATTTTATTACCGGAGTAATAGTATTAAGAGAATTAGGGATAGATACTACCGCGATTATTGCTAGTGCCGGAGTTGTTGGTTTAGCAGTAGGTTTTGGTGCACAATCTTTGGTAAAGGATGTTTTATCAGGTGCCTTTCTACTTTTTGAGGGAATAATTTCAGTAGGAGATTCTGTTAATATAGGAGAACATTCCGGAACAGTGGAAGTTGTTGGTCTAAGGAGTATTCATTTAAGGAAGTTTTCGGGTGAGTTAAGAGTAATACCTTATGGAGAAATTACTAGTTTTGGTAATTTCAATAAAGGGTATATGAGGGCTATTGTTGAAGTCGGGGTAGCCTATGAACAAGATGTAGAAAAAGGAATGAAAGCCTTGGAAGAAATTGCTAATAAATGGGCCGAAGAGAATAAAAATATTGTCTTAGAACCTCCAATTGTTCAAGGGGTATTATCTCTCAGTTCATCAGATGTTACTTTAAGGATAGCAATTAAAGTTAAAGCGATGACTCATTGGGGAGCAGAGAGAGAACTTAAACGAAGAATTAAAGATACTTTTGATAAGGAAGGCATAGAGATTCCCTTCCCCAGACAAGTAGTTTATTTAAGAAAAGAAGGCGAAAAATAGTTCATGAAACAAAAGAAGCCGTGATTTTTTTAAAAAATAAAAGTTCTTGCTTTTAAATTTACATTTCCAAACGTTTAGTCATACAGCCATTAAATAAGTAGATACATAAACATAAGATTAGCCAGAATGAGTTTCTGGTAATAATTGTTTATCATATTATCTTAAGGAATATCTGTATAATGAATATTTATATTGGAAACTCCACAATCAATCTCTATATCCACTTTAAATTCTGAGCTATCGTAATTATTGGAAATATACATACTATCTCTCTTAATAAAATCGTCAAGATCTTTTATCGCAATTCCCGAATCAATATTCACTATTGCTCCCACATTTTTAGGAATGGCAATATCAATATTGGATACCCCTGAATCAATAATTATTTTAGAATTATATTTCGGTACAACCAAGTTGATATTACTTGCCCCACTTTCTATGTAAAGTTTTTCGACCTTAAAAGCCGATAAGTTACAATCTGTATCGAAAGCGCCTGTTTTAATAGATAGATTATATATTATTTGATTATTCAACTTTAACTCCCACTTATTTTCAGGATTACGAAAATTTCCCTTAACTGGAGAATGATGAATAAGAACGTTAGCTTCTTCTTCAGTAGTAGAGTATTCTTCAAAAGGTTCAAATTCTTTATAGCGATAATGGGAGATGCATTCATAAAGTAGTGGGGTAGATTCACCCATAGTAAGTTTCCCTACATCAAGATTTAATTCAATTGAAGCTCTTTCAATTTCAGGGTACTCTTTTGTTTCTAAAGATGTTTCTGTTTCGGAGGATATTTCGGTCTCCGGAGCCGTTTCGATTCCTGGGGTGATTTCAGTTTCCAAAGCCACTCCAGTTTCCGGAGCCTTTTCAACTTCAATAACTATTTCTCGGCTTAGAGTTTTTACTTCCCTTACCATTTCTCCTTCCAAACCGATTCCCATATAACTTGCCGCTACTCCTAAAATAATTCCTAAAAATATGATTAACGGACCCAGGAAGGAAAGGTTCTTTCCTCTTAAGATTAAAGATATACCCCAACTTACCAAAAGCAGAGGCCAGAGTTTAATTATGTTTGACCAAACAGACCACTCTAATATATTTAAAGTATTTGCTAAAAGAATTATTCCTATAAGCAATAAAGTTAAACCACTAATTATTTTATTCGCCTTCATTTTTTCACCTCGAATTTATTAATTTATTAATTTATTAATTGACCAATTAAATTAGTCCATAGTAAATAGTAATTCGTATCGCGTGAAGAAAATTGGTTATCAGTTTATTAAGATTTATGTCATTGCGAGTGAAGCGAGCGTGGCAATCTCATTGTTAAGCTAAAAACTTAAAGCAAAAAGCGCAAAACCATAATTCAAAACTCAAAACCTTTTTGTATGGTTTTGATGTAGGGGTCAGATTTATCCGATCCGTGTTTTGCGGGTTTGATGAATTAAACCCCTACATATTACTTGTTACTAATTACAAATTATTTATTACTGTTTTTCTATCCGCTCTACGCTCTACGCTAGTATACGTGATACTATTTTATTCTTTTTTAGTAAAATTAGACCAGGCGTTAGCAATTAAAAGGTCAATTAATCTTTGTTGGTCAGATAAATATTCAGGATTCAGACTTAAGGCAATTTCTCCTTCTCTTACAGCATTTTCGTAATCCTGGCTGCGGTAATAAGATAAGCCCAATTTATAATGTGCCTCCGAGAGGATATAATTTGAATCTGCCAACTGAAGAGCCAACTCATAATTTTGATAAGCTTTTTGGAGCTCTCCTGCGTTATAGTGCATATTTCCTATTTCAATGAAAGCCTGGGCAAAATTGTCAAAAGTGAAATCTTTAATTCTAAGTGGGTAAGTACTTTGGGATAATACTTTTTCTATTATGGCTTTTTCATATTCTTTACCTTTTAATTCAATAAGTCCTAATTGATAATATGCTATAGCTATTGACCGTTTATCTTCGCTAAATTGAGTAGTTTTATTATAGGCAAATACAGCTTCATCAATATTTCCTACACTACTATAATAATCACCTAAATTTAAATAACAAGCAGCATTTTTCCGGTAAGCTAAAAAATTGTCCAGGATATAAGGGCTGGGTTTAAGTTTACCCAATTTTATATATGTCTCTGTTGCTTTAATAAATTGGTCATTATCCTGATAGAGCTGGGCTAATTCGGAAATAAGTTTGTCATTTTGAGGAATAAGCTCGGCAACTTTTTCATATTCTATTATTGCCAGATCATACTCGAGCGTATCTTTATATATCATTCCCTTTACAAAATATGCAAAGGCATTATTGGGGTCTTCGATAATAATTTGAGATAGATTGATAAGGGCTGATTCTCTTTCCCCCATTTTGTACAAAGCATAACTCTGATTTATCCTGGCTAATATATTCGTTTCGTCTAAGCCCAAAGCTTTTTCGTATTCTTTTTCCGCAGGTTCATAGAGATCTAATGAACAATAAAAATTTCCCATATTGATGAAAGCGAAGATATCAGGCTTCATAGTTTTTCCTTCTATAATTTCTTGCAATAATTTTTCTGTTTCACTGCTGGCAAAGACAGTGGTAGTAAAAAGGGCTAATAAAATTATTAAAAAGATTACAAAACTTAATTTCAAATTTTCTCTATACATATCTATCATCCTTTCTTTTTTTTGTATTTTATAATTTTACGGATAAAGTCGAAGAAATTTACCAAAAAAATTTATACCTAATATTTATATATTCAACATTATTTTTAAAAATCCTCTTTTTTTATTAAAAAATTTTTAAATTTATTTTTATTATTTAATTTCTGAACCGAATTTTTTTAATTTTTCAATGGAAGTTTCTTAATAATCTTCACTTTTTATAACCACAAAATATTTCATCTCTTTAAACCTTTAGTTTTTTAGTTTAAGAATTAAAGAACTTTTATATTTTCTATTATATATATTATATGTTTTTAAAGCAAATTTCTCTTTTTTGTCTAATGTTGTAATTTTTAAATCAGCATATATAATAAAAAAGAAGGATTTTTATTTATTTTATCGAATAAGCTAATTATAAAAGACAATTTGCTGATCTTTTCTTTCTCTTTCTTGACTCGATATTATATACTTAATACGATATATTTGGTGCAATACTGTTTTTTAATTTATTTTCTTTCCCTTTTTTAACTCGATACGCGATACGCAATACGAATTAGAGGTGACAATCGATGAAGATTACCCATCAATTAGCACAAGATATAGTTGATAAGACCATGAGTATTTTGGGAAAAAATATTAATATTATGGATGAAAAAGGAGTGATTATTGGGTCAGGTGATAAAAGTCGTTTAAATCAATTTCATGAGGGAGCAGCCCAGGTAATTAAAGAAGGGAAGAAGCTGGAAATTTATTCCAAGGATATAAATCATTTAGTGGGAGCAAAACCAGGGATCAATCTCCCCATAGAACATAATAACAAAATTATTGGAGTAGTGGGTATTACCGGTGAGCCAAACGAAGTCAGCCCTTTTGGCGAAGTGATAAAGATGACTGTTGAGATGATGTTACAGCAGGAATTTTTGTTAAAAGAAATACAATTAGAAAAACAGACTCAGGAAAATTTTATTCATGATTTAATCTTCGGAAGGATGGGAAATAATCCGGATTTATTTATAACTCGGGGGCAGATTGTAGGGTATGATATTCTAATTCCCCGGGTAGCCTTGGTCATGGATATTTATCGGTTTGAAAAGACCGCTAAGCAGAGCTTGCAGGCATTCAAAGGATCGAAAGAAGGAGAAATTCATTTACAAAGATTAAAAAATGATGTATTAAAAACCATTCAAGGGATATTTGTGGATACTCCTCAGGAAATTGCATCTTATACAGGAGGGGATAGATTTGTAGTTTTAAAGACTATTAATCTAAAAGATTCAGATGAAATTTTAAGAAAAAAATTATTTAGAATGGGAAAGAGAATAAAAGATACTATTTCTCAGCAGATGAAATTTAAGGTTACCATCGGAATCGGAGAATATCATGAAGATATTCGGGGGATAAGTAAATCATTTAAAGAAGCTACCCAGGCATTAGATGTAGGGACTAAATTGGAGGGAGCGGGAGATATTTATCATGTAGACAATCTGGGCGTAGGCAAGCTGTTAGCAGAGATAAAAGGAGAAAGTCAGCAAGAATTTATGGGAAAAACTATTTATTCTGTAAAAAATAACAAAGAGAAGAAAATAAACGAAACATTACTGGAAACTTTAAAAGCCTTTTTTGATCATAATTTAAGTATTTCAAAAACTGCCCAAACTATCTATGTACATCGCAATACTCTGCTTTATAGGTTAAGAAGGGTTAAGGAGATAACCGGTTTAGACCCAAAAAAGTTTGATGATGCCGTGCAGTTAAGAATGGCTTTAAAAATGAGGATATATCAAGGGAGTGATAAGCTTAAATAGTGTATTTTCATTATTTTTATTAAACTACTTTAACTGACAAAGTATATCTTTTAATTTAATCTCTGCGTATGCAATGCAAGTATCAGCGGCGCCATAGTATATTTTTACCTTACCTTCTTCATATAAATTCCCACAACTAAAAATCACATTACCAAAGAAACCATTTAATTCATAATCCATTTCAGGCTCAATTATTGGTTTTTCGCTTCTCGCTATAACTTTCCAGGGTTCAGTAGCATCCAATAGTACTGCCCCAAGACAGTACCTGTTCATCTTTGACGATCCATGGTATATTTCCATCCATCCTTCTTTTGTCTTGAATGGAACACCACTGCAGCCTATCCCTCCGTCATCCCAGTATTTTTCTCTTGTACCCATCAATGACATATGGTTGCCCCAGTAAAGAAGGTCAGGTGATTCGGATATCCACATGTCTCTTACCCTATATTCGGCAGATACAGGACGATTCAAGGCATAATATCTACCTTTTATTTTTTCAGGAAAAATTGCAATGTCCTTATTATCAGGCATAAAGATTACGCCGTATCTCATAAATGTAACAAAATTAGTCGTGGATGCTAAACAGGTGGTCACTCCGGTTATATCGGATATTGCACTATAATTTATATAATATTTTCCATCGATCTGGGTTATCCTTGGATCTTCTATGCCAAATCTCTCATATTTGTTCTCAGGAAATATGGCAGGTTTTTCATCTATCTTAAAGTCAATACCGTTTCTGCTCCTGGCAATCCTTAAATGGGAAATAGATGTAAGGTATTGATGAGTAGGCATCCTTACAACTCTGGGGTCCGAGAAATCTATTAAAGGATCAGTCTTATTAAATTCCCTTACAATAACTTTATCTGTTTTCAAATCTAATATAGGGACAAGTTCTTTTTTCGGGTTATTATTCATTGGCATTTCCGCAACTCTCGCAAGAAGCAATATTTCTTCATTGAACCTGGTCACACCACAATTAAAAACACAAACTACCTTGAAATCAGGTCTTGATGGCTTTATGTCCTCTGGCGTTATTATTGGATTTTTCTCTGATCTAAATATGTTCATTGTATAAGAATTCCCTTTTCTGTGAGTACATTGCAGATAAAATAGTTGTGTTTAAAAGTTCTAATCATCTATACTAATAGATATAAATCCGCTCCTCGATTTTCAAAATCATTTAATAATTTCTAATCTTTTCGCAGCAAGAAATGCCATCAAAAAGCATATATTTGATTCAGCCCCTTGATTTAAATTTACACCTTCTGGATTTAAGGCATCATAACATGCGAAGTTTTCATCTATAAGCGGAATATTATTTATATTATTTCCAAAAAACCATTTATACCATTTTTTAGCCCAATTTAAATAGAAATTATCTTCTGTTGCATAATAAGCTTTTTCAAGACAACAAATCATATAGCTTGAATCAATCGGTTGTTGGTCAAATAAGGCTTTATTTTTACCTT
>JBAUBA010000312.1:0-9772 GCA_049676265.1 Atribacterota bacterium | reverse complement strand
TTATCGTTACTCTGGGTAATGTCCCCACTCAACATCTTTTAGAAACCACTCAGGGAATCACTAAAATTCGAGGCCAGTGGTTTGATTGGTTAGGAGGAATAAAGATATTTCCTATGTTTCATCCCAGTTATTTATTAAGAAACGAAGCAACTTTCCCGGGCAGCCCCAAAGAACTAACCTGGAAGGATATAAAAACTCTCAAAAAAGCTATTGATGAACTTTAGAAATATTATTTAATGATCTCTTAACAGTTATCCATTTACTAAATTTATTATTTCATCAAAATTTAAACAACTTAATTCTGATTTATCTACTGTCCTTCCTAATTTACGAAAATCATATTCAACATTTTTGACTCAATTTTTACTTATGAATCAGCCTGTCGATCATGGCTGCAACCATCAGCAAATCTGAAAAGATTTCATCTTCTATCTTGGTTTTTATTGTGTATAACCGACCGAAACCTTGGATTAAACCTGTTAACTTGATACCTCCGCGCTCAATAATACCTTTTAAATTATTCTCAAATTTCGGATCCTTATAAAGAGCAACATCAAAACCTTTCATAGCTAAGTGTCTGGCGAAAATACATCCACTATTTTCGGCACCTAATATTGCAATTTTTTTAATCATTTACGCATCTCTCTATTTAGATTATTTACCACTATGTTCATAGCGGGCTATTTTCTTCTCGTCCAGCTCAACACCAAGGCCGGGTCTGTCACTTACCTTAATTACACCATTCTCAATATGAAGACTTCCCTCTTTTAAAATATCATCCTTTATTCGAAGCGTTGACATTAGAGCAGCTGAAAAGGGAATAACGTTGGGAAGTGAGACGGCAAATTGCAGACTTGCCGCTACGCTGCCACCGGTTTCGACCATGCTGTTAATATATATAGGAATATTGGCAGCTTCCATTATTGCAGCAATCTTTTTGGCTTTATAAAAACCTTCACTTTTTTGAAGCTTAACGCTAACAATATCAACCGCATTTCGCTTAGCTAAAATCATTGCATCAAAAATTGAATAAAGGCTTTCATCAGCTGAAATAGGTACATTAACCGCTTCCCGAACCCGTGCAAGTCCATCAATATCCCAGGAGGGAACTGGTTGTTCAACCCAAGCAACATTATAAGCTTCCATTTTGTGAATACACTGAATGGCAATCTGGGAAGTCCATCCTTGATTGGCATCAGGAATGATAATCACTTTGTCGCCCACAGCTTTTCGCACTGCGGCAACCCGTTCGACTTCAACATCAGGATCATTATACCCCACTTTGATCATCAGCGAGCAGAATCCGCGCTTCACTGCATCTTTTGCTTCTCTTGCATTAGTTTCCGCATCCGGTCCCATCAGCGGCCATAAAAGAGGAAATTCTTTTCTAAAGCAACCACCTAATAGTTTGTAAATCGGCACATTAAGATGTTTGCCCAAGATATCGTAAAGTGCAATACCAATAGCTGCTTTTGCAAATGAGTTGCCCTTTACAGTTTTGTCCATACGTTGATGAATTAAACCGATATTAAACGGGTCCATACCTTTAATTGCAGGAAATAAATAGTTTTTTAAAATGCTAAAAACGGATTCGGGGCTCTCGTCTGAAAAAATCGGACAGGGAGAAGTATCACCAATACCATATAATCCATTGTTAGTATGAAGCTTTATCACAACGGAAGTAGCTTCAGTTTGAGTTCCGAATGACAGGGTATAGGGAATAATCGTCGGAATACTAATGAGTATAATTTCTATCTCTGTTATTTTCATATTTTTCTCCATCGTTTTTATATATCATTTTTTTATATTCGCCAAATAGGGGGGGCAAGTATAGTTATCCATTTACTAAATTTATCATTTCGTCAGAATTTAAACCACTTAATCCTAATTTGTCTACCGTTCTTCCTGATTCCCAAAAATCCATATTTAACATTGTTGAACCAATTTTTATAATAGAATCTATATTAGGTGTAGAAATACCTAATTGATGTCCTATTGATGCGATCGGAACTAAACTCATTGGAATGTCTTCAGTTAAATATCTAATATTTATTGCAGTCGGAGCTTTTACTCCTTTATATGCTGTGTTATTTTGAATAGCTTGATATAATGAATCAGCTTTAACCCCATAAGATTCTTTTAGAAACTCTATTGCAGATTGTACTTTTACTTTAAGGGCTTTTGCAACTTCTAATCTTTCTCTATCAATATTCTCTAAAACAGTAGCGACTACGGGAGTTATTCCTTCATGATAATAATCAAACTTTTCTCCCGATTCAATCCTTGCACTATTTAAAATAGTTGGTGCCGGATGAAAAATTGCTCCAATATTATTTAGGCTAGTCTCTAATACATTTATTGCTGGAACAAATTGGGGATAAGCTTTATTTAATACTTTTAAAAGTCTCTCTATTTTTTTTGCTGGAAATGAAGCGATAGAAAGTGATTTTTTTACACCATAAATTACTACTTTTGTAGAACTAATTTTTCTGCAAGCATAAATCAAAGTCTGTGCTTCTCCTATAATGGGTTTATTTTTTATTTTTTCTTGTATTAATATTTTACTGAACTCAAGTGCTCCTCCGGTTCTACCTGGATTCAATACCACTATTTGATTATCCTTTAAATAAGGCGCACAATCTCTGGCTATTTTTGCATGGGCATTAGCAGGAGTAACAATCATAATAAGCTCAGCGCCGTCAAGAGCTAGTCCGATATTATTAGTTATCTTGTTTAAAACAGCAAATCCTTCTTCTACTCCTTCTAATTCTATTCCTCTTTTTGAGATGATTGGTTCCAATTCTCCTACAAATATGCTATACAAATTAATCTTATGCCCTGTTAAAGCTAAGTGTGAAGCAATTGCCAGACCGCCATTACCTGCACCAATTACTGTTATTTTCATGCAATTATTTCTCCCTTCTTTTTCCTCTTATTTTTAAGTATCATAAGTGCAACAACGGTTCCCATTCCGGCAAAACCCAGCAAATCGCTTGTAAAATTAGGTATAATCAGGCACAACGAAGACAAGGCTAAAATTATACGTGTTTGAATATTTATATTTTCTATAATAAAATACCCTTCTAAACTTCCTGCAAAACTTAATATTCCTAATAAAGAAGTAATTAAAATCCAAAAAACTTCTCCAATAGATGTATCGATTAATAACAACGAGGGAGATAAGGCAAATATATAAGGCATTATAAAAGCAGCTAATGCAAGTTTGAATGCTGTAAATCCTGTTTTTATATTATCTGCTTTAGCAATCGATGCTGCTAGATAAGCGCTTAAAGCAACTGGAGGAGTAATAGCAGCAAAAACACCAAAATAAAATATAAAAAGATGTGCTGCAATAGGGATAACTCCCATTTTTGTTAATGCGGGAGCTACCAAAGTTGCTAAAATTACATATAGAGCAGTGGTTGGCATTCCCATTCCAAATATTATACAGGCAATCATAGTTAAAAATAAGCCCAAAATAAGGTTTCCGGAAGATAAATTAACAATTAAACCAGCAAATTTCAAACCCAAGCCAGTTAAGGTGACGACTCCCACTATAATACCCGCTGTAGCACAAGCAGCTATTATGCTTAACGCATTAGTTGCGCCTTTTTCAAACGCCACAAGCAATTTTTTTGGTGTTAATCTTGTATCTTTACTAATCATACTTACTATAAAAGTTACTATAATCGCGTAAAAAGAAGCTTTTATAGGACTATATCCTGCAAGCAAAAAATAGATGATAGCTATAGGCGAAAATATTAAATGTCCACCCTTTTTCAATGTTGGGATTAATTTGGGTAATTTTTCTTTAGCTATACCAGTTAGTCCTAATTTACCTGCTCTAAAATCTACCATAATTCCCACTGCAAGAAAGTATAATAATGCCGGAAGTGCGGCATAAAGTATTAATTTACCATAAGAAATTCCAAGCATTTCCGCCATGATAAAGGCAGCAGCCCCCATAACCGGAGGAGCAATCTGTCCACCTGCAGAAGCAGCTGCTTCGACTCCACCTGCAAACTCAGGAGGATATCCTACACTTTTCATTAAAGGTATGGTAAAAGTTCCTGTTCCAATAACATTAGCCAAAGAGCTCCCTGAAATCATTCCCATTAGACCACTAGATAAAACCGCAGCTTTAGCTGGCCCTCCTCGAGATTTACCGGTTAAGGCAAAAGCAAAATCTATAAAAAAGCGAGAACCTCCTGTTGCTTCCAATAAAGCCCCGAATAAAACAAAAGTAAACACAAAAGTGGAGGATACATATATAGCTACTCCGTATAATCCTTGGTCTGTTAAATACATATGTTCAATAATTCTTTTTAACTTATAACCTTTATGGGCTAATTCCGCGGGCATATAAGCACCAAAATAAGCATATAATAAAAATACTAAAGCAAGTATTACCATGGGCCAACCCATAACCCTGCGGGTTGCTTCCAAAACTAAAACTATTGCAATAAACCCCATTAGCAAGTCTAAAGAAGTAGGATCACCAGCTCTATATATTAACTCCTTATATTCGATAACTTTATACAAACCTATGGAGATGCTTAATAATACTAGTAAATAATCAATTAACGTAATTTTTTTAATTTGTAATTTAGACCGAGGATAAAGTAAAAAAGTTAATATTAACGCAAAAGAAAGATGAATAGCTCTATGTTGCATAGCGGGTAACATCCTAAATCCTGCAGAATAAAATTGAAAAATAGACATTGAGACGGCTATTAGGGTAACCATTAATGCTTCCTTCCCTATTAATTCCCTTCTTATGCCGAATTCTTGATCATCATATTGTTTTTTCGTATTAACTAATCCTTCTACGGCCATATTTAACCTCCCTTACGTTTTTTTTCTTAACAGAAAACAAATTCTATTTATTATCGAAATCTTCTTATTGCTAATTTCTAGAGCATTACTTTCGCTAACTAAAAATCTTAAATCATAAGCTCTGCCACTTAATATTAATTCTGGTTTTGAAATAAAACTTACCCGGAATATAAAACCAGGTATTTTTTTATTTATATTTTCGATTACCATTTCACCGTTTTGATAGCTAAAATCACCCTCCGGGGTGCTTGGCATTCCCCAACCTAAATCTTTAATAATTGTTTTAGTAAGTAATATATTATAGTTTTTATCAATTTCAAAAAATTCAAATACTGGAGTTAATTGAACAGAATGTTTTATCTTGGTTGCAAAAATGTATCCCGGAAATATTTTCTCTTGAAATAATATCTCATCTTTGTTAACATTTTCAATTTCTAAAACATGCATATTTGGAACATTAAGTATAATAAAAAATAAAATAAATAATATTATTATGACAAATAATTTCGATTTACAACTACTTCGCAGTACCATCATCTTTCAAACCTTCAACGTAAGGCTTTCTTTTCAAAAAAGAAAGCCTTACGTTCTTTCATGTATTACCTTAAAAAGAGTTTTGTTTTACCTTATATTACCTATTTTAAAAGGCCAATTTCTTTGTAATATTTTTCGGCACCTGGATGTAAAGGTATACTCATTCCAATAAGTGCAGTCTCTAATGTAATATTTATACCTTGAGCATGTGTCTCTACAAGAACATCTAAATGTTCAAAAATTGCTTTAGTTATCTCATAAACAACATCCGTACTTATATCTTCGCGAACAGATAGAAGAGCAGGAGATGCTACTGTAAACACATCCTCATTAACACCATTATATGAACCGGCTAGTATAGTATTACCTCCTAAAAATGGATAATCTTTTGAAAATTTTTCAAATATCTCCTTGTCAACAGATACCAAAGAAATATCCATTGAGGCTGCAGCTTCTATTACTGCAGCAGTAGGTAATCCTGCCCCGACAACTGCACAATCTACAGTTCTATCTTTTAAAGCTGTAACTCCTTCAGCAAAAGATAAAAACTCCGGGCGAATATCATCATATGTGATCCCGTACATGCTTAACAGTATTTGTACAGTCCTTTCAGTTCCACTACCAACTGGACCAGTAACAACCCTTTTGCCTTTTAAATCATTTATATTTTTTATGCCCAAACTTTTTCTTGTAACAAATTGAAATGTTTCAGGATATAGAGCTGCAATTCCTCTTATATTTTTTACTGCTTTATCAAATGGATCATCTCCGGAATAGGCAGCAAAAGTAGTGTTAGATGCTCCCATTAAAAAATCTACTTCACCTTGTCCAGCCATCTTCAAATTTGCTACAGATGCTCCTGTGCTCTCAGCATTTAATTCTACCCCGGGAACAAATTTACTAACTATATTTGCTATAGCTCCACCAATAGGATAATATGTACCTGCTAATCCACCTGTTGCCAAACTAAATCTTTCTACTCCAGCAGCAAAAACATTTGAACAGCTTAATATTAAGATTAAAACCAGTACTAATGTTACAATTTCTATTTTTTTAAATTTCATTCTAAATTTTTCTCCTTTTAATTTAATTTTTTACTTAAACATATAATCACTTTAAATTTCTAACATATTATTTTTTATCACACCCTTTCTCCTTAATTTTAATAAATATGTATCCTTTTCTTTTTTTACCCCCATTTACCTCACTTTAGATATATTTATTAAAATTAGTCTTCGATTTCAGATAAATTACCAATTAAAAGGTTCTTGCCATAGATTAAATTTGATTCCTATATCTTTTTTTGCTGCTTCTTTATATATTCTTGAAGCAACCATAATATCTTCAGATCCCATTCCAACCGGAGAAAATAAAATTCTTTCTTTTTCATTTTCTCTGCCTGATTTTTCTTTAATTATTATTTCTCCAATGGTTGAGTAAAGGTCTTCTTTTTTGAATTTTCCATTTTTATACATATGAGCAATAGTAAATATGCCACGGTGCAGCACTTCCTCCCAACTATCTACTACAAATTTATCAAAACTTATTATAGCTTCTGCTTCGCATTCATTTCCTCCAACTTGCGAATAAAAAACTCCCTCTTTAAACCAATCTTCTTTTATAATTGGATTTACGGCTGTAGTAGCGGTTACTACAACATCTGCATCCTCTATTGTTTTTTGTACATTATTACTTGCTTCGATTTTTAATTTTAATTTTTCAGACATCTTCTCAGCCCAATCAGAAGCTTTTTGTGTATTCACATCATAGATAAACACTTTTTTTAAGTTTTTTAAAACTTCATTTAACGCCATAAGCTGGGTTTTATTTTGCACACCAGCTCCAATAAGACCTACAACTTCTGAATTACTTCTGGCTAAATATTTTGCGCCTATTCCTGTAACTGCACCGGTTCTCATTGCACTGATAAGAGTCCCATCCATTATTGCTATTGGAGTTAACTTATCTGGATCATTTAATATTGTTACCGCTGAAGCTCGTGGAAGGTTATATTTTGATGGGTTTAAAGGAGCACTTCCAATCCACTTAATCCCAGGTGTATTTATATTTCCACCGACATATCCAGGCATACAATTTATTCGACCTTTTGTTTCTTCTGACTTAATATCTCCCCACCTTAGTACTGTCTTGCTTGGAAAAATTACTTCTCCTTTTGCTTTTAAAGAAAAAAATCTTTCTATATCTCCTAAAGTTTTTTGCATATTTAGTCCACCACATTTAATTACATCTTCTTGGCTTAATAATCTTAGTGTAAGAGGTCCCATCTTTTGCTCCTTTTTTAAATGGAATTTGTATTTTAGAAAATTAACATTTTTAAATTTATTTATCTGAATAAAATACTCCGTATTCTTTGATATATTTCTCAACTTCCTTTAATCTTGCGAGTGCTTTCCTACCTTTTTTATACGTAGTAAGACTAAGTATAAAATTAATTAAACTTAGTGGTGCAACATAAGAACCGATATATCCTGTTGAATTAATGTTAATAGGTATTAAATAATCACAATCTTCACTAAACGGAGTTAGTATATCATCAGTAAAGACTACGGTTTTTATTTCTTTCTTTTTTGCAAATTTAATTAACTTTACTGTTTCCTTTGTGTATCTTGGAAATGCAAAGCAAATTAAAATATCTTTTTTTGTAACTGCCAGGCTTTGATCAAATAAACTACAATTTATATTGTTCAATATTTTTACATTATTATCCATTATCATGTTTAAAGAAATCCCAAAAAATATAGCCAAAGAAGCTGAGCTTCTTAAACCTAATACATAGATATTTTTTGCCTTCAAGATATCATCAACTACATTTACTAAAGTTGTAACGTTTATATTTCTTTTAGTATTTTTAATGTTTTCTATATCCAAATTAATAACTCGTGAATATAGAGATTCAAATTGTTCTATCCCTTTTAGATTTGAATTTACATCTGAAGTCTTTGTTTTATCGACAAATGCAGCATAACTAATTTTTCTTTTAATCATAGCTTGAATATCCGACTGCATAAAACCATATCCTTCGTATCCTAGAGTATTTGATAATCGTAAAACAGTTGATTGACTCGTGTGAACTTTTCGGGCAAGTTTAGCTGCTGACATAAAGCCAACTTCCATATAATTATCTAATATAAATTTAATAAGTTTCCTTTGCATTGGGTTTAATTTATTGCTGTTTTCTTTTACTTTTTTAAATAATTCTCCACCCTGCTCTTTCAATATTAATTCCACCTCCTTTTAAAATGTTGATTTTCAGTTATTAATAAAATGTTATAATAAAGCATTAAAGGCATTACTTATCTTGATTAATAAACTAAATAAATAATGCTTTTTATGCACCAATAATTTATTATTGTTGCACTTTATACATCATAATATTATTATACGACATAAAATTTAAAAATCCTTCTTTTTTTCGAAAATAATTTAAATTTTTTTTAATTAGCTAATCATTTGTGGAATATTAACGTTCAAAAAATATTCTTAAGTAGAATTTTAATAATTAAACTAAGGATTCTGGGGATAAAAAGGGATTAAAAAACCTCCGAGGGAATTTAGGGGGAACTTTAAAAAAATTATTTTTCTATTTCATTATTCTTTTTCACGATTATTATCTCGAAAGTCAATCTGTTACAAAAAGCCTTCTTTGCCATTTTCTATAGGAAAATTTAGATAATTTAATAATATTTTAAGTTTCATTAGATTTTCTAATTATATACCAGAGTTTTACCGGTTTAGACATCTTTATTCTGATAATTTGTTTAGCATGGGGGGCAACATCTATCTCTTCCCCATCTTCATCCCACATTTTCTCGATTTTCTGGGTAAAAAAATCATCATCCGGACCAAATATTTCAATTTCATCTCCTACAAATATCCTGTTTTTCTGTTCTATGGTAGCCATCTGATTGCTTGCGTTATAATCAAGTATTAGTCCGGAAAAATCGTAAGTCTTGATATAAGCACTACTATCATATCTTTGTTCCTCGCCGCCTGGTTTGGCAAAATAAAATCCGGTAGTAAAATATCTATAACTTACTTTTTTTATCTCATTTAACCATTTTTCAGCAACAAAATCTTCCTTCGTTTTTGAAAAATAACTATCAATAAGCTGCCGATAAGCCTTAACCACAGTAGCCACATAATACGAACTCTTCATTCTCCCTTCAATCTTAAAAACAGAAATTCCTGCTTCTATCAATGAAGGAATATGTTCTATCATACACAAGTCTTTGGAATTAAAAATATAGGTCCCCTTCTCATCCTCATACACCGGGAAATATTCCCCAGGCCTTGTCTCTTCCATAAGATTATATCTCCATCTGCAGGAATGCGCACAATCTCCCCGGTTAGCATCCCGGCCTACCATATAGTTACTTAAAAG
>JBAUBA010000311.1:0-4753 GCA_049676265.1 Atribacterota bacterium | reverse complement strand
GTATCAGCGGATATATTTTTTGAAATTGATGCAACAGCATTATTCAAGTCATACCCTTTTACACATAGTAAATACAAATCCGGGATAGGAATATGTCTTATATTATCTGTTGCAATATTCGGAAAGCAAAGAAATTCTTCTTTATCAGTGATCAGATTTAGCCCGTGTTGCTGAATGGCTTTTAAATGTTCCCCTCGGCCTATAAAATAGACCTGCATAGCACGGTTACCCTTACTAACTTCATGAGCTATTTTGCCGCCAAAATATCCACCGACACCTCCGATACCATATACACATACACTTTTAATCCTTTTGCTCATATATTATCCTTTCTATCTATTTTTAAATCAATTTTGATTTCGCTTATTATTAGACTAAACTATATTAAATTAAATTTAAACTATTCTTAAAACATTTTTTTAATTTTATCAGGTTTTGTAACTTATGTAAATTTATGTAAATTTCTTGACAACAGGACTTTTTTGCTGTAAATTGATAAACACTTTTACTTTCCGCTTGAATGAATCCAAAAATTATAATTCAAAATAAATAATTGTGGAGGGAATGGAAATGAACTTAATCGACTTTGGCACTTTAATTCCCTTCATTTTGATTACAACTTTCACCCCGGGACCCAATAACCTGAGCTGTGCCTCCATGAGTATTAATTTTGGAATTAAAAAAACCATGAATTACATCTATGGCATTGTTACTGGATTTTTCTTACTGCTGTTGCTCTGCGGATTTTTTTCTAATCTGCTTTTCACGGCCATTCCCTCTGTTGAGCCTATCATGCGCTGGATTGGAGCGGCCTATATTCTCTACCTGGCTTATGGCACTTTTAGAGTCAGCTTTTCTCTTCAGGAAAAATCTGAGCAGTATCTCTGGGGTTTTTATAAAGGTGTATTACTCCAATTTTTAAATCCTAAAGCAATCATTTATGGCCTGACACTTTACTCGGTCTTTCTAAATCCCCTTATTGGTAATCCCCTCTATATTATCCTCTTCTCATTGGGTTTGGCTCTCGTAGGTCTTTGTGCTGTTTTAATCTGGGCTGCATTCGGGGCAATTATTAACCAATATTTGCATCACCTTAAATTAAGAATTATTTTAAACAGTATCCTATCCCTTCTTCTGGCTTATACTGCAGTAAAGATTAGCGGAATACTTTCCTGAATAAATTCTTTTTGGGAAGCATTGGGATCTGATCCCTTTTATTTCCGCAAACTGATTAATTCTTTTTCTTAATTCAGGAAACTATCTATCAGAATATAACCATTTAAAGTTACTGAATTATTGAGTTCGTCCCCCTGTTCTTTTTTATTTTAGTTAAAATTCCTTAAAAACTCTGGCTAAAGATTTCCCAGGTGCTTTTAAGTCCAAATCTAAAAAATAACCAAAGGGAGTTTGCCATGTATTGAAACCGGCACTTTCTAATCGCTTTTCGGCATGATTAAATATTTTTTTTGTTATCTCCGGTTCAGCCTTACTTAAAGATAAATGAGCAAAAGAATGTAATACAATATTGTTTGTGTTATTCTTTTTAGCTGCCCATTTTAAATTTTTAATTAATTTAGTTTCAATTTTGTCAATTTTTTCTTCGTCTTCTTTTTCAACTTGAATAAATCCTACCAAAACATCTTCTATTTTCTTTTCTTCTTCATATTCTTCAACTGTTTCTAAAGTCTTCTTACTCGTTTTATAAGCAAATCTATCGGCATAAATCATCAATAGTTTCACATCTTGTATCCTCCTATTTATTAATTTCTATAAATTAAGTGACATAGTTAATTCCTCACTTATTATTTTTATAAAACTACGCTTTAGTATTTTGTACTTCTCTAAGTAATTAATTCTATTATTTCAAAGACTTGAACCCGTTAGATTGTTCTTCTTCTTATTTTATATTTTCGACAAATTGAATTTTTATTCCATTTGGGTCGAGTATATATAGAAACTTAATAGAAGGATTTGGTTGGAATGGTCCTGAATGTATCGGGATATTTTTTTTCTTCAATATCTCACTCATTTGTTCGATTGAATCAACTACAAAACCCAGAGAAATATCTTTTCCAATAGCAATATCATCAACTTTTGTATTGTAAATCAACTCTATTTGTGTTTCTCCAGACCCCAGAAAAATAATTTCCATATCAGAGTTTGGCTTCATTCTCCTATTAACATTAAGACCAATGATCTCTTGATAAAAATGCAATGATTTTTCCATGTCCTTTACATTGATAGTTACCCAACAAAATTTCATTTCTACCTCCTTAAAATATAGATATTGATTATATTACATTGCACCTAACCTTTCAGGATTTCTGATGTTCGGCGCCCTGACTTTCGCAAAACTTAAAATATCCGGACTACTTTGTTTATGCGTTCAACCTGGTATATTTTTCAAGGTCTTTATTTCAATATAATATAATTTTTCTTTATTTATTATACTACAAATCTTCTATAAATCCTTTTTTAAACAAAAAACCCCTAATATTCCAGGGGCAGGCTTCACAACTTCACATGCTTTCCAAAAGAAATACTTTTTTTGTCAATTTTTCTCTTAAAAAAAATAGGTGTCTGTTCTCCCTCTAAAAGTGCTTGACAAAGTCATGATGTTCCTTAATGACAGAGGAATTAAAGCTAATAATATTTACTTATAAATGGGGAAAATGTTTAAAACCTGTGGGAAAATACCTTCTTGAAAGCCTTGTAAATAAAGGGTTTTATAGAAATAAAGAGGAACAGAGAACCGTCCCCTGTTCCTTTTACAAAAGTCTCCTCTATCATTATCTATTTAAATAAAGTAATATATTCGGATAATACAAATAACCGATTTCTGGATAAGCCTGTTACTTCCTTAAGCAAACCTAATCGCTGAAAATCAGCAATTAAGCGAGAGGCAGCAGCAAAGCCTATCTCCAAATGTTCAGATGCTTGATTGATAGAAATCACCGGGTTAGAAAATAAAGATGATAATAATCTTTGGGCAATCGGTATTTTACGCCCAAGAGATACTATTTTATCTTCATATTGTTTACATAAACCTACAATTGATTTTAGAGTTTCTTTTCCATTCTTGGCAGTATCAATAACTCCGGTGAGGAAAAATTTAACCCATTGTTCCAGGTTGTTCGATGTTCGTGCTATGGTTAGAGAATCATAATAAGCTCCTTTATGTCTTTCAAAAAAATCAGAAAGATATAAGGTTGGTTTTTGTAATACCTTTAAGTCAATCAATTGTAAAATAATCAACAACCTTCCTATTCTGCCATTACCATCTAAAAAAGGATGAATGGTTTCAAACTGATAATGACTCATAGCGATTTTTATTAAATTAGGTATGCTTAATTGACGATTATGCCAGAATTTTTCCAAATCAGTTAAGAGTTCTGGTAATTCTTCATAATGTGGGGGAATAAAAAAGGCATCTTTTAAGCTTGATCCACCTATCCAATTTTGGCTTCTGCGTACCTCTCCGGGCAGTTTATATTTTCCTCTTACTCCAGAAAGAAGTACCTGATGAGTTTCTTTCATAAGTCTAATGGAAATTGGTAATTTTTCTAATTCTTTTATCGCAAAATTCATTGCCTTAATATAGTTTTGAACTTCCAGCCAATCAACTCGTTTTTCTGGTCTAATTTCCTTCTCTGGTAAGATGACCTCATCTATCTTGGTACGGGTTCCTTCTATTCGGCTGGAAGTAGTAGCTTCTTTTGCCACATGCATTTTGATAAATAGCTCTACATCTGGCACTAATGTAGAATAAGCATTTAGTTCCCCTAAACACCTCATCGCTTCTTCTAATTGCAGATTTATCTGTTTATCCTTCCATTCAAAGGATTTATTAATAAAAGAAGGGCTAAAACTCTTATATTCGTATTGTTGTTTATAGGTTCCAGCTTGAAACATTAAATCACTACTCCACAATCATTTATATATTTTTATAAATAATTATCTTATATTTTTTAAATTGCAACTTTATATTATCATTTAGTATTATAAATGTCAATAATGAATATATTATTATCACTTTCTGATTATTATAAAAATATAATCATTTTTTAATTCAAAGTGATAATAACAATTTCCTTTATTATTACTTTATTCGTAAAATGATAATAAGCCTAATATGGGCAAATCCTGTCTATGGAATATGGACAAAAGCGTGAAGTCCGACCCCAATTTCTCATTCCTGAAACCCTTATAAAATAGGAGTTTTATGGGGAGTAAAGAGTAACGGAGAACCGTCCCCTGTTCCTTTTATATTTTTAAGCCTTTCTCTTTCAAACTCATTGTGGTTAGGACAAGCTCCTTAATTTCTGATGGCAATTGTTCATTTTGCCATTTTCTTTCTGCATCTACTGACTGACCTGCATTTTTTACGGCTTTCAAAGCATACAAAGCTGCTCCCAATGAATGGTCAGCCATATGAGCAGTGGCTACAGCATGTCCAATGGAACGAGCGACTGCTATTATCACTGGGTTTGAAGATTCCCTGGCTGCGGCATGTGCACTGACAGAGGCATTTCTTGCTTCACCTACGGTTACTTTTTCTTTTTCCCATTCTTTGGCAACAGATAGTGCATGAATAAGCCGCTGGTCAATATTCTCGTTAATAAGTGGTAATACGTGTTCTGAACATTTCCTTGCCCATCTCATTAATTGATGATGATGGTCCTTGGTGAGTGGTCCGCCACGATGCACGGCAACAAATCGGTTATCTCGCATAATGATTACTCCAAGAATAAGA
>JBAUBA010000310.1:0-4584 GCA_049676265.1 Atribacterota bacterium | reverse complement strand
TTCGAGAGACAGGGCCATGTTTATGAATTGCTTTGAAAATACTGCTTAAATTCCATTTTCTGATCAGAATTGAGTTTCCGAAAATAATTTTACTCTTACTCATTGTGTTAAATATGTTCCTTCCTTTAAATTTGTTCCTTCTTTTGCTGATACTAATATATCTATAATACTATATAATACGCTTTTATAACGACTTGTTTTTCCTTGATGTTACATCTGCATAAACTGCTAAAATCAAGATTGAGCCTTTAACGATATACTGCCAGAAAACACTCATATTCATAACACTCATTCCATTTTCGATACTGGTCATAAGTAGTGTACCCATTAGGGCTCCAAAAACTGTTCCTATGCCTCCCATTAAACTTGTGCCACCCATAACACAACCGCCAATAGCTGAAAGTTCATAATTCATGCCCCCACTAGTGGTTCCTGCCGCAACGTAACCGGTAAGAATAATTCCACTAACTCCACATAGAAGACCCATTAGTGCATAAGTTTTTAAAACAACAGCTTGAACATTTATACCCGAAAGCTTGGTTGCCTCTTTGTTTCCTCCCACAGCATAGATATACCTGCCAAATCGAGTGTTATTCATCAGATAGGTAACCAATATGGCTATTATTGCCATAATTAATACCGGGATCTGTATTCCCCTATAGCTATTCATCATAAAAGTGAAGGCTAAAACAAGGGCTGAAAACACCGATGCTGCCACTAAATCGTAACTAAGAGGTTTAATTTTAAGACCATATTGTGTCTTCTTTGTTCTACTTTGCAAAGTAACCAGAAAAATAATAATGATAACAATGATCGCTATGATGATACCCGGATATTTCGATAAATATCCCTGGGCCATTAACCTCAGGGAATCTTCGATAGGAATGATTGTTTTCCCTTGAGCAACAGCAAGAAGTCCTCCCCGAAGAATAAGCATTCCTCCCAGAGTTACAATAAAGGCCGGTACTCCTCCATAAGCAATAATATAGCCTTGACCCATTCCAATTAATAAGCCCAGCAAAAGACAGATAATGATAGTTATCATTGTACTAAGTATACCTAACAGTTCGACAGATAGAGCTGGAAATAGCCCGGGGAGAAATGTGGGAAGCAAAATTGCTTGTAGATAAGCAGCTATTATACTGATAAAGCCAGTCATCGATCCCACAGAAAGATCGATATTGCCAGTGATAATGACCGGAGTCATCCCTATGGCAAGGAACGATATGATAGTCATTTGCCTTAGAAGGTTTGAAAAATTTCTTGTTGAAAGAAAAATACCACCAGTTAAAGAACCAAAAAGTAACCAGATAATGATAAGAGCAAAGATGAGTGTATATGCTCTAATATCAATCTTAATTTTCTTAATTTTATCAATAAAACTTAATTGTTTCATTAATTATACCTATAACTTCTTTTAAGATTTGTTGCTAAAGCCATTATCCTCTCTTGTGTTGCATCTTTTCGGTTTAAGATTCCAGCACATTCTCCTTCTCGCATAACCATAATCCGGTCACTCATTCCAAGCACTTCCTCTAACTCAGAAGAAATCATAATGATGCCTACACCATTTTCTGAAAGTTTGTTTATGAGGTTATATATCTCATATTTAGTCCCTACATCAATCCCTCTGGTCGGATCATCGAGAATAAGAATTTTTGGATTTGACATTAACCACTTTGCTATGACCACCTTCTGTTGATTACCTCCACTTAAAGATTCTGTAATAGTAAAAAGAGAGGGTGTCTTAATGTTAAGATGGTCAGCATATTTATTGCATTCTTTTAATTCTTTATACTTATCAATACTCAATGCACTAGAAAATTTTCTAAGATTCGGCAAGGAAATATTTTTATAGACTTCTTGTATTAATACCAGTCCCATCTCTTTTCTATCTTCCGGAACAAGACTGATTCCATACTTTATCGCATCCTCAGCAGATCGGATTTTTACGGATTTTCCTTCCAAAAGAATTTCTCCGTCAATCTGATTCCCATACTCTCCGAATAGTGCAGTAACAAGTTCGGTTCTTCCGGAACCCATCAGGCCGGCTATCCCCAATATCTCACCCTTTTTTAAATCAAATGAAACGTCTTTGATTACCATTTTATTCTGAGCTGATACCGATAAGTTCTTAACTTCCAAAATCTTTTCCCCAGGCTTGGAATCTCTAATAGGAAATCTTTTTTTCATTTCACGTCCTACCATCATAGCAATGACCTTCTCTTCAGTAGTATCCACTGTCCTTACTGTATCAACTACCAGACCATCTCTAAGAACTGTAATATTATCTGCAATTCTAAAAAATTCATCCAGTCTATGAGAAATGTATATACAGGTCACTCCATTCTCTTTCAAGTTCTTGAGCATTTCCATTAAGTAATTAACTTCAGCCTCAGTAAGAGCAGAAGTAGGCTCATCCAGAATTAGAAGCTTAATCTCCTGTGATAGAGCTTTAGCAATTTCAACCATCTGTTGCTGACCTACGCTTAGTGTAGATAACTTAGCAAAAAAAGGAACACTCAAGTTGTATTTATTAAGAATTTCTTTAGTATCTGAAAATAGTTTACTCCAATTAATCATCCCTTTATCTCCCGGTTCTCTTCCCAGAAAAATATTTTCCCCAACTGTCATTTGAGGGACAAGAACAGGTTCCTGATAAACGGTAGCAATGCCTTCTTTGATTGCCTCTTCAATAGAATAAGAGGTAAATTTCAGTTCTTTTTCATTAAAGTAAATTTTCCCTTGATAAGTATTGTTAGGATAAACTCCTGCCAGAATCTTTACCAAGGTGGACTTCCCGGCACCATTTTCCCCGCATAAACCATGGATATCTCCTTTTTTGATGTTGAAGGAAACATCAGATAATGCCCGGATGCCCGGAAAGTCTTTGGTTATATTCTCAATTCGTAAAATGATTTCATCTTTTAAAATAGGATTGCTCCCCCCTAAAGGGATGGTTTTTTATCGTGTCCAGGTATATTAATGAAGGTGTACCACAGATTTTTGCAATCTGTGGTACACCTTCATTCGTTATTAGATTTTTGGTGGTCTATCTGCTTCAGGTACACCCTTATACACATCATCATATGACTGATAGCCACTCTTAACAATGACTTCATAGAGGTTGTCCTGAGTTGCCCCTACAACTTCCAGGAACTTACAAGACACTGTTCCCTGTAAGTTTTCTCCGGTAAGTTCAGCCAATGAGAAATCCTGCAGTCCTTCTACTGGTTCACCTTTTGCTAACTTGAGAGCGATGTCAATGGACAATGGAACAAGTTTTCTTATATCTTTGTATACGGTAACAGAAAGATCTCCCTTAGCTACGGCATTACAACCGGCTGCTGTGGCATCCTGGGCGGAAATTGGAACCTTTCCTGCTAAACCTTGAGCTCTCAGGGCTTCAATGGCACCAAGTGCAGTTGAATCATTGGAAGCGACTACTGCATCAATCTGATTATTTGTGGCAGTAAGCATATTCTCCATAATCTTCAGTGCTTCAGCCGTATCCCAATTCGGTACCCACTGGTCAGCAACTATCTCGATCTGACCGCTATCAATGTAAGGCTGAAGAACTTCCATCTGTCCCTTTCTAACCAGCACAGCATTATTGTCTGTTGGGCTTCCACCGAGAAGTGCAAATTTCCCACTATCCTTCACCGCCAATACTCCTCTTGCCTGAGCTCGCCCGACTTCAACATTATCAAAGGAAATATAAACTGCATTATTAGGGGATTTGATTAGCCGGTCATAGGCGATGCATTTCACGCCAGCTTCTGTGGCTGCATTGACTGCTGTCGCGGCAGCCGCTCCGTCCTCTGCAACAATAAGAATAACATCAGCCCCCTGAAGAACCATGTTCTCAATTTGGTCATTCTGAACTTTCGGATCATGATTTGCCTCTTGGACAATAACCTCAGCCCCGGCACTGCGTGCTAACTCACTCATTTCTTCTGCTTCTCTTACCCATCGTTCAAGGGTAAAATCAGAAAATGATAAGCCAATCATCGGCTTATCTGCAGCAAAAACTGACAGACTTATTACAACGAGCAATACAATCGTTAAAAAAATGATGGTAAATCTTTTCATAATAAATAATCTCCTTTAAACATAAAATTAAAATTCGTAATACTTATACCCAAAGCAAGAACTATATTTTCTGCACCGCAATACTCAGTTTGGTCAAATTTACATTTTTTAGAAAGATACATCCCCCCTTTCTATTGTTTGATAGTAATCTGCAGGCAGTATTAGTATTATGGTTCAATGTATTTTTGAGATAATTTATTATTATTTTTACTAATTACTCTTTATACATTCGGTTAAAGTATTTTTGAGCATTTGTGAGAGCTTCTCTCATAATATCTTCTGCTTTGGCGGTTTCTCGGTCAGCAAGGTATTTCATTAATTGTTCTTTATCCAGTTCTTGGGAAGACTGAGCACAAGCCTCCCAGCTCAGTACACTCCTAATCACTCTGTCGATTCCCTGTTCTTCATTATCATATGGCCTTACCTGCATATCGTGTCCTTTCCATCGATTAAAACCTGTATCACGGATTAAACCTGCTATGGCTATATTCA
>JBAUBA010000309.1:0-8353 GCA_049676265.1 Atribacterota bacterium | reverse complement strand
CTTCAATTAAGATATAAAAAAAGAAGAAAAAATCCTTTAGATATTATTATTGCCGAGAATATAAGGAACGGAGCAGACTATTTGAGAAAGGAATTAGAAAATTTTCTTCCCGAAGAATATCCTTTTGATAAGCTGGTTGGGTTAGTAGAATCAAGTATAGGAAAGATGGTTCCTCTAATGAAAGAAGAGGATAAGAAAAAAGATTTGTTATGGGTATTTGCCGAGCCTTATAATACTCTTATTGTAGATAAAAAAGGGTTTAAGAACCCTCTTCCTCAGGTTAGGGATCTTTGGGCTGTTGAAAATATCAAGGCCTATGTAGATAGAAAACTTTTCATCCATAATCTTGGTCATTCTGCATCAGCTTATATTGGGTATCAATATAACTCAGAAATGACCTTCATATATGAAGCATTAGAAGTACCAGGAATTTATAAAACTGTTCGGGAATGTATGAAGCAATCAGCTGTGGCTTTAAATGGGGTATATCCCAATGACCTTACTCTACCAGATTTACAAAACCATATTGATGATCTACTTTTTAGATTTCAAAATAAATCATTAGGAGATACTATTTTTCGAGTAGGTAGAGATTTGTATCGTAAGTTAGATAAAAATGAAAGATTAGTAGGGCCAATGCTTTTGGCTCAAAGAGAAGGCACTCCTTATAATAAGATTAAAAAAGCATTTTATACTGCTTTAGATTTTAAAGCAAAAGACGAAAAAGGAAATATGTATCCTCAAGATGAAATATTTTTTCAAAGAGAATATCCCAAAGGATTAAGACATATATTAAGAAGTATTTGTCATTTATCCAGCCATCAGTATGAAGAAGCAAAAGTTATGAAAGAAATAGCAAAAGGAACCTAAATTAACAAAAATATTTTATATTTTTCAAATAGGAGAATTTTATGGATATAGTTGTTGCCGGTCATATCTGTTTAGATATTATTCCGGATTGGAGGATAGGGAGTATTAAGACCATTGTTCCCGGACATATTCTGGAAATGTCAGGATTGAAATTATCCACCGGGGGAGCAGTAGCTAATACCGGGATAACACTTAAAAAGTTGGGCATTAGTACTGCTTTGTTGGGAAAAATTGGGTCAGATGTCCTGGGGAAGGTTGTTTTAGAGATTTTGCAGAAGGAAGATAAAGCCTTGGTAGAAAATATGATTATTAGCAAAAAGGAGATTTCTTCTTATACTATTGTTTTAAACCCGCCAGATACTGACCGGGTCTTTTTACATTATCCCGGACCCAATCATACCTTTACTGCTAATGATATTCCTTATGGAAAAATAAAAAGCAGCCGCATATTCCATTTTGGATATCCTCCTTTAATGCAGAAATTTTACGAGAACGACGGAGAAGAACTGCTAAAAATGTTTCGAAGGATTAAAGATATGAAAATAATAACCAGCCTGGATATGGCTATGCCGGACCCGGAATCTTCTGCCGGTAAAGTAGATTGGCAAAAATTCTTTAAAAATGTTTT
Source organism: Atribacterota bacterium (assembly GCA_049676265.1). Taxonomy (GTDB): domain Bacteria; phylum Atribacterota; class Phoenicimicrobiia; order Phoenicimicrobiales; family Phoenicimicrobiaceae; genus Sediminicultor. The sequence continues at coordinate 6,855 of JBAUBA010000309.1, read as the reverse complement.
ACCTCTGGTGGATGTTTTTATACCTAGTGTTGATGAACTGTTATATATGTTAAGACCAGCAAAGTATTATAAAATATCTTTAAAGAAAGAAAAACTTGATATTACATTATTGGATCAATTAGCCGAACAATTAATTGGCTATGGAACAAATGTAGTGGCAATAAAACTTGGTGATCAGGGTCTATATTTGAGGACACACCAAATAGAAAAAGGTAATTTACCCTCTTTAATTAAGCCCAAAGACTGGAATTATCGTCAGCTTTTATCTCCTTGTTTTGCTACAGAGGTTAAAGGAACAACCGGAACCGGGGATGCCACTATTGCCGGATTTTTAGCTCAACTTTTAGAGGGAGGTAAACCGGAAGAGTCTATTACCTTAGCTACTGCTGTAGGTGCCTGTTCTGTAGAAGCAGTTGATGCTACCGGAGGGATTCGGCCTTTGCCTGAAGTGATCAGCAGGATAAACTCCGGGTGGGAGCGCTTATCCCTTTCTATTCCCATAGACAACTGGAAATATGATTATCATTATAAAATCTGGAAGGGACCTGAAGATCAGGGTAGATGATCATTTTTTAATTTTAAAAGTAAATGAGAATAAGGAAGGGAGAAAAATGAGAGAAGAAGAAAAAGAAAGAATAAGAACAAAAGCTCTTGAATACTTTCGAAAAGCAGCTATTGCTCTTTCTTTACAAGAGAAAGAAGATATGGAAATTACCGATCTTGGACTAAATGATTTCAAAAGAACGGGCATTGTCTTAGTAGTATATGTAAATAACTCCAGGTATTGTGCGAAAGAAATGGTTTTATTTCCTCATCAAACCTGTCCGGAACACCGCCATCCTGATCATGATGGTATGGAGGGAAAGAGAGAAACATTCCGTTGTAGATATGGTGAGGTATATCTTTATATAGAAGGAGAAAAAACCGAAAATCCGAAGACTCATCCTCCCAGGGGAGATGAGAAATGTTATTCTGTATATCATGAGATTATCCTATTACCCGGTGATCAATATACCATTAATAAAAATACCCTCCATTGGTTTCAGGCAGGCGAAGAAGGAGCAGTTATTTCAGAATTTTCTTCTCCCAGTGATGATGCTAGTGATATATTTACTGATCCACGTATTAAGAGAGTATTAAATGTTTAATTTTTTTAAGATTTTGAGTTTATAAGGAAGCCAGTTTGTCGCTTCATCACTAGAAGTAAAGCCCAGAGATTCAATAGCTGCTGCTTAGATCTAAATCTCAAGTGTTATTTTAGTCAAAATAAACTTTATATTTTATTTTTTGTACTATTTTTAAACAAAATTGTGATAAAATTAACTTTTTTTAAATTATTTTTAAAAAAAAAGAGGGTTTTTTTTAGATATGTCGTATATAATAAAATATATATACAAATAATAAAAAAAGAGATAACTAAATATGAGTTTATTAATTAAATACACAAAAAATGTTACAATTTTAAATTATTATAGATATTCGACTTAAATTAAAAAAGAAAAGAATTTTAAAATAGCTAAGAAAAAAATAATATGCCCCAATGAGTTTTTAAACGTTTTTAATTAACAATGTTATTAATATAGCCAAATCATTATAAAAAAATTAGGAGGAAAAGAAATGGAAATTAAAGTAAAATATCCCACACCGGATAATTTCACCAAGTTTGGCACCATAGTAGTTCCCTCATTTAAAGAATCTCCTGCCACCTTTTCAGAAAATCATAATTACTGGCACAATGTAGCCGATATTTCACAGTTAGGAGAAGAGGGCACTGTAGGATTTTTAGAAATAAAAAGAAATGAAAGAGAATTTGCACTGGATAAGATGGAACGGCATAGATACGCGCTAGAGACCTTTATACCCATATCAGGCGTTGGTATCTTCTGTTTAGCTCCGGCAACTCCTGATAAAGATGTCCCGGATGTAAGTTCTATTGAAGCTTTTTGGATAGACGGTACTGCTTCCTTTTTCTTGGCTCCGGGAGTATGGCATTGGCTTCCCTTCGCTCTTACTCCTGAAATGAAATTTGTCCTTCTTCTCAAAAAGTCTACCGTAGAAAAAGATTTGGAGATAGTAGATCTTCCGGAAAAAGTAAAAATTGTTCTAATAAAATAATTTTAGGAGGCAGGAATGGAAGCTTTAAGATTCGAAAATGTCTATAAAAACTATGGAAAAAATGAAGCTATTAAAAATTTAAACTTTTCCTGTGAAGAAGAAGAACTATTCATTATCCTCGGACCTTCAGGAGCAGGCAAAACCACGACACTTAAATTGATCAGCGGATTAGAAGAGGTTACAAAGGGGAAGATATTTCTCAAAAACAAGTTAGTAAACAATCTGGAACCTAAGGATAGAAATGTTTCTATGGTTTTCGAAGATTATGCCCTTTATCCACATTTAACTGTTTATAAAAATATTAGTTCACCATTGGAGGCTATACATCTGCCTAAAGAGGAGATCGATAAAAAAGTAAAAGAGATTGCTCGTGTTTTACAAATAGAAGAGCTTCTTTCAAGACTTCCTTCAATGATTAGTGGAGGCCAGAAACAGAGGACAGTGTTAGCCAGATCATTGGTAAAAAAAGCCAATGAATATTTAATGGATGAACCCATAGCTCATTTAGATGCAAAATTAAGATATCAAATGCGGGGAGAATTTAAGAGGATTCAACATATACGTAAAATGAACATACTATATGCAACCCACGATTTTAGAGAAGCGCTTTCCTTGGGTGACAAAGTTCTGATTCTAGATAAGGGAGTGACTCAACAGATTGGTACCCCACAAGAGATTTTCAAGAAGCCAGCGAATATTTTTGTAGCAAATTTATTAGGAGATCCTCCCACAAATTTAATTGAAGGAATTTTAAAAGCAAAAGATGGACAATATTTTTTCCAGATTGGAGATATCTCCATATCTTTATCGAAATCTTTGGCTGATAAACTTTTATCAAAAATGAATCAAGAGAAATTAATTATTGGAATAAAGCCTTTTGATTTACATTGTCATTTAGAACAAAAGAAAAATGCAAAAATTCTCAACGCAGAAGTGTACATGAGTGAAATTGCAGGACATTATAATATAATTTCAATTAAGCTGAATGATGCTATTATTAAAATTAGGGAAGAAAAATCCTTTAAGGTATCTTTAGGAGATAAGATATCTGTAGATTTTAATGAGGAAAAACTTGATTTCTTCGATGCTATTTCGGGAAATAGAATTTTCTAGGAGGCAAAATTGTGGAAAAATTAGAATTAAAAAATGTATACAAGCATTACGTGCAAGGAACTGTAGAAGCCGTAAAAGATTTGAGCTTATCTCTTAGAAACGGGGAGCTTTTAGCTATATTAGGACCCTCGGGTTGCGGCAAATCGTCCACTCTTAGGATGATTGCCGGCATAGAGGACATAACTAAAGGAGAAATTTATCTTGATGGGGAAATTATAAATTGGTTATCTGCAAAAGAAAGAAATATTGCCTTAGCTTTTGAAACTTATGCTTTATATCCTCATCTTAGTCTTTTTGAAAATATCGCTTTCCCTCTTCGTATAAGAGGTAGGAAAGATCAAGAAGTTAGAAAAGAAGTCAAGAAAATAGCTGATATGCTTGAAATTTCTAACGTTTTAAGTAAGCTTCCTTCTGAAGTAAGCGGAGGACATCAACAACGGACCTCTTTAGCGCGGGCATTGATACGACCCGCCTCTCTCTACCTTTTGGATGAACCACTTTCTCATTTAGATACCCAACAAAGAACGGAATTTAGAGTACAGATAAAAAGAATCCAAAAAACTCAGAACCTTACTATGCTTTTTGTTACTCATGATCAATTAGAAGCCTTGGCTTTGGCTGATAGAATAGCTGTTTTAAATTTAGGTGTTTTACAACAAATTGGAACACCGGAAGAAATATATGATTATCCTGAGAACCTTTTTGTGGCAGATTTTGTGGGAGAACCGCCTATGAATTTTATAAAAGCTACTCTGGTAAGAGAAGAAAATGATTATATGGCAAAATTATATAATCAAAAATTGAAGGTTCCCGAAAACTATAGAGATTCTATAGAAAAGTACTATAAAGGGGATGGCACTGAAATAATGCTGGGGATTAGACCAATTTATATCGATATTTCTGAGCCCGCTGAAGGTCAAACCGTTAGCGGAGAAGTATATGTTTTTGAAGATATCGGTGAATCCGGCATATTAACCGTGCAAATTGGAGATGCTTTAATTAGAGTTGAGCTCAGTCCTGGACATTCTTTCAAATTAGGGGAAAAAGTGAATATTACCTTTGATTTAGAGAAAATTCTTATATTTAATCCCACTACCGGAGAAAGAATTAAACCAAATTAATCCAAATCCATAAAATAAAAAGGCAAAGGAGGTGATAAACTGGTCAAAGTCTGCATAGATACGCACCATGTTCGTAAGGTCGTGGAAGTTCAATAAAAATCTAATTATTTTTTAGGAGGTTTTATAATGAGAAAAGTATATTTGTTTATTTTAATTGTTTCACTGTTGTTAGTTTTTTCTTGCCCCATGCTGGCTCAAGGGCAAGCAAAATTTAACGATGTAACCATTACTGCTTTTTGTGATGCAGGACATAATGCTCGTCCTTTTGAATGGTATGCTGATGAATTTGCAAAGGCAGGAATCAAGGTAAATGTAGTTACTGCACCTTTTGCCAATATTTATGAAAAGCTAAAAAGTGAATTTATTGCCGGTACGGGTGCTTATGATCTAATCGTGCTCTTCCCTATGTATTTGGGTGAGTTTGCAGGAATGGGATATCTTAAGCCTTTGGATGAATATGCGGAAAAATATGATCCTCGTTTAGATGATATTGCTAAGGGTTTCTTAAAACTGTATGACTACTATGGAGGCAAGTTATATACTCTTCCTTATGATGGTGACGTTTTAAGTCTCTACTTCCGTAAAGATTTGTTTAATGATGAGACAGAAAAGAGTAATTTTAAAAAAATGTATAACAAAGAGCTTGCTTCTCCAGAGACTTGGGATGAAGTATTAGACGTGGCAGAATTTTTCACTAGAAAGAGTGGGGAAACATTAGCCGGGAAGGTATTGGATTCAGATTTCTATGGTTTTGCCTTCTTAGCTCAAAGAGGTGGTTTTGCCTATGCCTGGTGGTTAGCAGAATTTGCCAGTCGAGGTGGAAAATATTTTGATCAAGATATGAACCCCATGATAAATGCTGAGGAAGGAGTCATTGCTCTGCAAAGATTAGTAGACCTCCTCCCTTATTGTCCACCGGATGTCCTTGCTTATGGATACGATGAATTAACCAACGCTTTAATTTTAGGAAGAACAGCTATGTGTTTACAATGGCCCTGCAACTGGAAGAAGGGCAATGATCCTACTGTATCAAAAATTGTAGGAAATCTTGGTGTTACTCATGTTCCGGGAGTTATGAAAGATGGAAAACTAGTATATCGTGCTCCTATGCCTTGTGGAAGGACTCTAGCTGTAGCAAAAGATAGCAAGAATCCAGAGGCAGCTTATTATGTGGCTAAACTTCTTTCTGATGATTTTTCCTTAGCCGATGTTTCTACTCCCGAGACTGGTCTTGATCCATTTAGAAAATCTCATTTCAGTAATCCGGGAGCTTTTTCAGGATTTGCCCCAGAAAAAGAGGCATCAGAGTATTTGGCAGCTATTGATAATAATCTAACTTATGGCTTTCCTGATTTAAGTCTTCCTGGTACTGCACAATATCTCGATGTATTAGAAGTCTATTTGGGTAAAGCATATACCAAAGAATTGTCACCAAAAGAAGCCCTTGATGCCACCGCAAAAGAATGGAACAGTATTACCGATAGTTTAGGAAAAGCAAATCAAATTAAAATTTACAACGAACTCTTGGTAGGCTGGAAAGAAGTAGGATTAATTGATTAAGGGTTAGAGCTTGAATGGTTGTATATTTTTTTAGGGGAACGGGAGGTTCCCGTTCCCCTATTAAATTTCAAGTGAGAAAGAGGGTTTAATATGAAAGAAATATCAACAAATGTTTTAATAGGAAAAAATAATTTTGCAAAAAGGATAACTTTACCTTCAATTATTATCTTGGTGCTTACTGTTGTGGGACCTTTGGGATTTTTGCTCTACGCAAGTTTTTTTGATTGGAGTCTTGCTGTTCCCATTCCCCCAAGATTTGCTTGGTTTTTAAATTTCGGATTGGTTTTTAAAGACGCAAGATTTTGGAACGCTTTTAAAAATACTTCGGTGTTAATGATAACAGGAATAATTGCCCAATCTATCTTGGGTTTGATCATTGCTTTTCTTCTTAATAGGAAGTTTAGATTTAAAAAATTGGCTATTACCATTTTAGCTTTACCTATAATGGTTACTCCGGTAGTTTTAGGATTTAATTGGAGAATTATATTTCACGAACATTATGGTCCTCTAAATTACATCATTCGACTTTTAGGAGGAGCCGGTTCATCTTGGATTGCTGATCCGAAATTAGCTCTATTTTCAATTTTTTTGGTTGATACCTGGCAATGGACTCCCTTTGTAACTTTAATTCTACTTGCCGGACTGCAATCTATACCACATCAAATTTATGAAGCTACTGATGTAGATGGCGCTACAGGGTGGCAGACCTTTTGGCGTATTACCCTGCCTCTTCTTCGTCCTATGTTTGTTCTGGTAATTCTTTTTAGAATCATTTGGATTTTTAAGATTTTTGACCCGGTTTATATTCTTACCGGAGGCGGTCCTGGCATTACCACAGAAACACTAAGTTTATACACTTATATAAGTTGGGTAAAATATTGGAAAGTTGGTTATACTTCAGCTTTAGCCTTGGTTCAATTAGTAATAATGACTATTATAGCCACTA
>JBAUBA010000308.1:0-1772 GCA_049676265.1 Atribacterota bacterium | reverse complement strand
AAAGGAGCATAGACTAAAATGAAAAAATCAAAAGAATTTATAGAACCTATGGGCTCTTGGAAGAAGACTAATTCCTGCGGAGAGCTTAGGGAAAATGATATAGGAAAAGAAGTAATCTTAATGGGCTGGGCTCAGAGTAGAAGAGATCATGGTGGTTTGATCTTTATTGATTTGAGAGATCGTGAAGGAATATCACAAATTGTATTTGACCCAAAGGATTCTGCTGAAGCACATGAAAAAGCCCATATCATCAAAAATGAGTACGTGCTTGCAGTTAAAGGGAAGGTTGTTTTTCGTTTAGCCAGTTCAAAAAATCCTAATATGCCTACCGGAGAGATCGAAATCAAAGTCAGCCAGGTAAAAATATTAAATGCTTCCGACACCCTGCCTTTTAATATAGATGATAGGATAGAAATAAATGATAATTTAAGATTAAAATATAGATATCTGGATTTAAGGCAGTCAAAGATGCAAAAAAATATGCGATTAAGACACCAGATCTGTATGGAAATTAGAAATTACTTAAATAGTAAAAATTTTTTAGATATAGAAACACCTTTTTTAACCAAGAGCACGCCGGAAGGCGCTAGAGATTATATAGTTCCTAGTAGGGTCAATCCGGGTAAATTTTATGCTCTGCCCCAATCTCCTCAATTATTTAAACAATTATTGATGGTTGCAGGATTTGAAAAATATTACCAAATAGTAAGGTGTTTTCGAGACGAAGATTTGAGAGCTGACCGGGCACCTGAGTTTACCCAGCTTGATATGGAAATGTCTTTTGTTGATAGAGATGATATATTTAATTTAGTAGAGGAAATGTTTGCTTATTTATTTAACGAATTGTTTAACATTAAAATAAAAATTCCTTTTAGAAAAATGGATTATCAAGAAGCAATTTCCAGATATGGAGCAGATAAACCGGACTTAAGATTTGGAATGGAGATAATAAATTTAACTGAAATATTTCAAAAAAGTTCCTTCAAAGTATTCGGAGAAGTGATTCAAAATAAAGGGGAAATATGTGCTATAAAAGTCGAAAGTAACGAGGAATTTTCCCGAAAGAAACTTGATGATTTACAATTATTTACTACTACATTTGGCGCAAAAGGATTAGCCTATGTAAAAATTAAGGACGGAAAAGATTTTCAATCTTCCATAGCCAAGTTTCTTTCTCCCGAAGAGATAGAAAAAATAAAACTTAAAACTAATGCGAATCCGGGTGATCTTATCTTAATTGTTGCTGACCAAGCGAAAGTAGTATATGAAGCATTAGGAAATTTAAGATTAAAATTAGCCAAAGATTTAAACCTTATTAATAAGGATAAAAGAGAATTTAATTTTCTCTGGGTTACAAATTTTCCTTTGTTAGAATATAACCCGGAAGAAAAAAGGTATGAATCTGTTCATCATCCTTTCACAGCACCTATTGACGAAGATATAGAATTATTAGAAACCCATCCCTTAAAAGTTCGTTCAAAAGCCTATGATTTAGTACTTAATGGGAACGAAATTGGTGGAGGAAGTATCAGAATACACAATAACGACCTTCAAAAAATAATTTTTAGATTACTAGGAATAGACGATAAAAGGGCTGAACAAAAATTTGGATTCTTATTGCAAGCCTTAAAATATGGAGCACCACCACATGGAGGAATTGCCTTTGGTTTGGATAGGATGGTTATGCTTTTAGCCGGTGCTTCCTCAATCAGAGAAGTAATTGCCTTTCCCAAGACTCAGAAGGCCACTTGTCTGTTAACTGATGCTCCATC
>JBAUBA010000307.1:0-6524 GCA_049676265.1 Atribacterota bacterium | reverse complement strand
ATGGTTTAGATGATCCTTTATGGAAACAATACACTGATTATTTATGGAATGCCCTTCACGGTGATTTTGGTCCTTCTTATTCTTCTCGAAGCAGGACGGTAAATGATATTATAAGCGATCATTTTCCCGTTTCGGCTCAATTGGGGGTATTGGCTTTAATTGTAGCTATGGTGGTGGGGATTCCTCTGGGGATGGTTTCTGCCCTAAAACAAAATTCTTTTATAGATTATTTCTGTATGTTCTTTGCTTTATTGGGGGTTTCTGTTCCGGCAATGACTTTAGGGCCACTACTAGTCTGGTTTTTTGCTTTAAAGTTACACATTTTGCCAGTAGCCCGATGGGGAACCTGGCAGCAGGCTATTATGCCAGCTTTTGCTTTGGGAATAGGAAGTGCTGCTCTTTTAGCCCGGTTAACCAGAGCGAGTATGCTGCAGGTGATTAGAGAAGATTACATCAGGACAGCAAGGTCAAAAGGAGTCTCAGAAAAAAATGTTACCATCCATCATGCGCTAAAAAATGCCCTTATCCCGGTGGTAACGGTAATAGGTCCCATGTTTGCTGCCTTAGTTACCGGTTCTTTAATTGTAGAGCAGATATTTGCTATCCCGGGTTGTGGTAAATATTTCGTAACCAGTATTACTAATCGTGATTATCCTGTGGTTTTAGGTATCATGCTACTTTATGCAGTTTTAATAATTGCAGCCAATCTATTGGTTGATATCACTTATGCATGGATTGACCCTCGGATTAAATATACTTAGGATTATTACAAAATAAGGAGGATATATTATTTTGGAAGTAAAATTAAAAGAAAAAAAGCAAATTATTGGTGAAGCATTTATTCCTGAAAGACCCGAGGTAAATCTATGGAAAGATGCCTTTCGAAGGATGTGTAAAAATAAAATGGCTTTACTGGGCGCGATAATCATTACGGTCTTGTTTATTTTTGCTATTTTTGCCCCTTATATTGCTCCTTATCATTATGCTGAAGGCAGCTTAAAAGATAATTTTGCTCAACCGGGGTCTAAATTTTTACTAGGAGCAGATTTTATGGGCAGAGACCTCTTAAGCAGGATTATTTACGGAACCAGAATATCATTAAGTGTAGGAATAGTCGGGGCTGTTACTGCTTTTATAATCGGAGTGTTTTACGGAGTTATTTCGGGGTATTATGGCGGGAAAATCGATAATATTATGATGCGTATTGTTGATATTATGTATGGTTTTCCCACTTTATTATTAATTATTTTATTGATGGTACTTTTTAAATCTACTTTTTCCGTAGCTACCCCCGGGACTTTTGCTGGATACCTGAATACTATTGATAGGGCTTTTGGCGGACTATTCTTTATCTTTATCGGAATAGGAGTTACCTCCTGGATTGGAATGGCCAGAATTGCCCGAGGAATGGCCCTCTCCTTACGGGAAAAGGAATTTGTAGAAGCCGCTCGGGCAACAGGAAACAGTAATTTACAGATAATATTTAAACATGTGTTACCCAATTTAATAGGTCCTTGTATTGTAAGAGTAACTCTGGCAATACCCGGATATATTACTTTTGAAGCATTTTTAAGTTTTATCGGTTTAGGAGTGAATCCTCCTACTCCGAGCTGGGGAATGTTGATATCAGAGGGATATAAGGCAATGCGTTCTTATCCTCATTTAGCTATATACCCCGGGTTAGCCCTGGCTATCACCATGATAGCTTTTAATTTTATGGGTGATGGATTACGCGACGCTTTAGATCCGCGCATGAAATAGGCTTTTTGTGCGCCCGTAGCTCAATGGATAGAGCAGGGGCTTCCTAAGCCCTTGGTTGGAAGTTCGACTCTTCTCGGGCGTACCATACTTATAATTATTTTATCCCAAATAACTAATTAGAGGATTTTTAAATGAAAATTGATTTAGCTGATCAAATTGAAAACATCTTGTTGGGTTCTATCGAAAAAAATATCAAGCAAGGTAATTTTAAGATTAAGGATATCCCTAAGATAATATTACTAATCCCTAAAGATAAATCACACGGTGACTTATCCACTAATATCGCTATGCAATTAGCTCGAGAATTAAGGGTAAAACCTCTGGACATTGCAAATTTTATTGTAAGCAATTTAGATATTCAGGGTACAATTGTAGATAAAGTCAAAATTGCCGGCCCAGGTTTTATCAATTTTTCCTTGAATGAAAATTGGCTATATAAGGTTATAGATGAAATTAGAGAACAGGGAGAGAATTACGGTAAAGTAAATTTAGGTAAAGGGAAGAGGGTTCAAGTAGAATTTGTTAGCGTTAATCCTACCGGTCCCCTACATGTGGGCCATGGGAAATGTGCAGCAGTAGGAGATGCATTAAGCAGTATATTAAAAGCAGCAGGATACGAAGTAGAAAAAGAATATTATATAAATGACCAGGGGAGACAGATTGATCTTTTAGGTGAATCGGTTAAAGTAAGATATAGTAACCTTTTGGGAGAAAAGAAAGAATTTCCCGCTGATGGCTATAAAGGCGAATATATTGTCGATATAGCCAAAGAAGTTATAGGTAAATTTCAAGATAAGTACAAAGGAAGAGATGATAAAGAAAGTCGAGAATTTTTTAGGGAGTTTACTTTAAAAAAGATTTTATCAGGAATTAAAAAAGATTTAAAAGATTTTGGAGTAGAATTTGATGTTTGGTTTAGTGAAAGATCGCTTTATAAGCAGAATAAACTTCAAGAAGTAATAGAATTACTCAAGCAGAAAGGTTTTCTTTATGAAAAAGAAGGTGCACTCTGGTTAAAGTCCACTGAATTCGGTGACGAAAAAGACAGAGTAGTCATTCGGGAAAATAATATTCCCACTTATTTTGCTTCTGATATTGTTTATCATCAAAATAAATATCAACGGGGATTTGACAAAGTAATAGATATTTGGGGTGCTGACCACCATGGTTATATTAAAAGGATGAAAGCAGCAGCACAAGCTTTGGGTTATCCTGAAGGTTTTTTGGATGTACTAATCGTGCAATTCGTAACCTTAATAAAAAATGGCAAAGAAGTGGGAATGTCTACTCGAGGAGGAGAATTTGTTACCCTAAGAGATTTAATACGAGAAGTAGGCAAAGACGTGGCTCGTTATTTCTTTTTAATGAGGAGTTATGATAGTCATACGGAGTTTGACTTAGATGTGGCTAAATCTCAATCTATGGAAAATCCCGTATATTATATTCAATATGCTTATGCGCGGATATGTAGTATAATAAAAAAGGCAGAACAAGAAGGAATAAAACTCGGTAAAAACAAAGAAGTTAATCTCCACTTATTGGATAAAGAGGAAGAGATTGAATTGATTAAAAAACTATCTTCCTTAAAAGAAGTGGTTAGAAAGAGTGCTTTAACCTGGAAACCGCACCTCTTAACGACTTACCTTTATGATTTAGCTTCTTTGTTTCATAAGTATTATACTGTACACCGGGTAATTACTGAAGATATAGAATTGACTAAAGCTCGCTTGATATTAATCGATTGCATCAGGATAGTATTGCTTAATGCCCTTAATATTTTAGGGATTTCAACTCCGGAGAGTATGTAGGATAGTGTGTAGCGTTTAGCGGATAGGATAATCAGTATCTCGTATCTCGTGAATCGTATCTCGCAGATAAGATAGAAACCAGAAGACAGAATCCAGTATTCAGAATAATCTTAAATTATAATGTTATGTTGTGTACGGAATTAATATGTATCATTCTGACTACTGGCTCCTGAATTCTGGATACATAGTTAGTTGTAAAAAACTTTTAACTTTTAAATTATAGTTTTTTGCTATTAACTTTACAGGAGGCGTTGAGATTAATTGGATAAAACGAGATTTGTAATAATTACCGGGCTGTCCGGTGCAGGAAAAAGCATAGCGGTCAAGTGCTTTGAAGATTTTGGTTTTTTCTGCGTAGATAATATTCCTTCCCAGCTAATTCTCAAATTTGCTGAAATTTGTTTAAAATCAAAGGGGAAACTGTCAAAGATTGCTTTAGTGGTAGATATAAGAGGAGGGATTTTTTTTAAGGATTTATACAAATCACTCGATTATTTAAAAGAGTTAGGAATTAATCGAGAGATATTATTTTTAGAAGCAAGTGATGAGATGTTGATGCACCGATTTAGCGGAACCAGGAGAAGACATCCTCTAAATATTTCAGATAACATTCTGGAAAACATACAAGCAGAAAGAGAACGGTTAAAAGAATTAAGGTCACAAGCCAACCTAATTATAGATACTTCTGAGTTAACCCCTAAACAATTAAGTAATGAAATTATCAGGAATTTTATAAAAGGAAAAGAACAAGAGATTCAGGTAACTCTAATTTCTTTTGGATATAAATATGGCATTCCCACAGATGTAGACATAGTCTTTGATGTTAGATTTCTTACCAACCCTTTCTATATAGACAAATTAAAAAATTTGCCGGGAACCAATGAGAAGATTGAAAAATATGTAACCGAATTTCCGGCAACCCAACATTTTATGGAAGTTTATTTTAATTTATTGAACTATTTAATCCCTTATTATGTTAAAGAAGGTAAGACATATCTGTCTATTGCTTTTGGATGTACCGGGGGTAGACATAGATCGGTAGTTTTAATAAACAATTTAGCAAATTATTTAGAGGGAAAAAGATATAAGATATTTGTGAAACACAGAGATATGAATAAAGATGAAATAAAGATTAAAAGCGACTTGTGAGATTTTATTAAAAACTCAAAGTGAAAAGAGCAGAGCCATAGAATGTTATTTTCTTACCGAGTAAAAAATGAATTAGCCAGAATAATTCCCAAGGATATATCTAAACAGAAGGATGAATTGCTGGCATTTATAAAATTAAAAGGAAATATAGATAAATCGGGTGAGAAAAAAAATATAGTTATTATCTTAGAAGACCCCACTACCACACGGACTGCTTATAATTTGATTAAAAGGGTTTTTAAAATTTATCCCTCAGTTGAAAAAGAAAATTTATCGAATACAAAAAAACATTATAAAGTTAAGTTTCCTTTTTTAAAAGAAACCGAGAGAATTTTAAAAGATTTGAATTTAAACTGGGGGGATAAACCTGTACACGATAAACAGTATATCGGAGAAAAAAGGTCAAATTTAAATAAATATTTTTCTAAAGATTCATATTTAAGAGGAGCCTTTTTGGTAAATGGATTTGTAAATGATCCGGAAAAGATGTATCACTTGGAAATTTCTACAAAGGATGAAGGGGAAGCAAATTTTATTCATACTCTCTTTGACTATTACGGTTTAAACTCTCGGATAAGTTTTTGGAAAAAGAGATGGGTAGTATATTTAAAGAGAGGGGATAGCATATTTGAATTTTTAAGATTAATCGGGCTTCAAAATGCTTTATTATATTTTCAGGATATAAGGGCCCGAAAAGATGTATTAAATACTGTAAATAGGTTAGTTAATTGTGAAACAGCAAATTTAGATAAGATTGTTCTTTCTGCTGCTAAACAGTTACAGGATATTGATGTGATAGAAAAAAAAATAGGTTTGCAGCATATTTCACCGAGATTATCATTGGTAGCTGAAGTACGTAAAAATTTGCCTTATGCCAGTTTACAGGAATTAGTTGAGGAAGTAGATTTTAAAATTACTAAATCGGGGATTTATCATCGGTTAAAGAAGATTTCTCAAATTGCGGAAAATTTATAAATCTATTCTTCTTTTCTCTCTAGTTCTCTTTCTTAACTCGATACTATATTTACAAAACAAGGATTAAATTTGGTATATTAAAAACTTTTTGGTAAAATAAAATAACTATATTAATGAGGAGGAATTAAAATGGCAAACGTAATCTTAAAGAATCTTACTAAAAAATTTAAAGAGGTAACCGCGGTAGATAATGTAAACATAGAAATAAAGGATAAGGAATTTGCAGTCTTGGTCGGTCCATCTGGTTGTGGGAAGACTACAACCTTGCGGGCAATTGCTGGTTTAGAAGAAGCAACTTCCGGAGAAATCTATATCGGCGATAGGTTGGTAAATGATGTTCAACCGAAAGACAGAGATATAGCTATGGTATTCCAGAATTATGCTCTTTATCCTCATATGGATGTTTATAATAACATGGCTTTTGGCCTGAAATTGCGGAAATTTCCCAAGAAAGAGATAGACCAAAGAGTGCAGGAAGCAGCCGAGATTTTAGGGATTGAAAACCTATTAAAAAGAAAGCCTAAGCAGCTTTCCGGCGGACAAAGACAGCGAGTGGCAGTAGGAAGAGCCATAGTAAGAAAACCAAAAGTGTTTTTATTTGATGAGCCTCTTTCCAATTTGGATGCCAAGTTAAGAGTGGCCATGAGGGCAGAAATTAGCAAACTTCACCGTAGATTAGAGGCTACTATCATTTATGTAACTCATGATCAGGTAGAAGCAATGACTATGGCTACCAGAATATTTATCATGAATGAGGGCCGTGTAAACCAAATAGGTGTACCTTTAGAAGTTTACAGAAAACCGAATAATAAATTTGTGGCTGGTTTTATC
>JBAUBA010000306.1:0-3084 GCA_049676265.1 Atribacterota bacterium | reverse complement strand
TAATCTATCTTCCCTTCCAAATAATCAAAAGGCAATTCAGATATCTGTCCTTTTTCAATTTCGATTACACCTTTAATCTTGGGATCATCGAGCAGTCCGCTCAACTCTCCGGTAAAACTGGCCAGTCCTTTAATCTCTTTATAATTTAAAGTTTGCCCCAATCCTTCTAAGTTAATTTCTTCAGCTTTTAGTTTTAAATCCATAAAATTATTTTTAGCAATTGTTCCTTCTGCTTGTAATAAAAAATCTCCTAATTCACTATCCTCGACCTTTATTTTGGCTGCAAGATTTGTTTCTTTCCCTTCAGCGATAAACCCTTTTAAGTCTATTTTTCCTGATAACAATCCATTTTTCAAGTAATTAGAAACAAGAGGTTTAAGAAGATCACTTTGTGTATCAAAGCGGGAAAAATCGAATGAAAAAGTGTATTCAGGAAATTCCTTGCTTAAATTAACTCCTCCCGTCCCTTTAATCAGCCCTCCTGCGACCTCTGCTTTTATTTCTTTTAAATAAATTCCCCCTGAATCATAATTAAATCCAGCGGACAGGTTTAAAAAATCATAACCTCCAACATTCCCTTCTTTTGTCGATAATTTCCCATTGACTTGAAAATTGTTTTCTAATCCACTTACTTCAATCTGCAAATTAGAGCTGCCTTCAAGGGGAAAATTAGTAGATAGAGATAGATATTTCTTTGCCTCTTCTACCAAATCACCTAATTCAAAATTGTCTGATTTTACTTTCATATTATAACGAAATTTATCAACATAGGTTAAATCGCCCTTCAGAGAAAAGGGAGAGTTCTGATAGATGGCAGTTATATTTTCAATGCTGATTTCTTGGGAATTAAAAATAGCCGAACCGTAAACTTGATTTATCTCCAAGCTATCTAAAAAATCAGAAGATAAATCAACATCTTTAAGGGAAATTTTTCCTTGCCAGTTAACTTTTCCCGAGATATTATCTAAACCATTAGACAGGCGTAGATTTGAATCAAACAATCCTTTTTTTGCTTTTAGAATTTCATCTTGAACTAAATAATACTGGAAGTGAGCAATCTCCGCATCTTTAAAAGTAAAATCGAGTACATAGTCTACTTTTTCTGTAAAAAAATAACCTTCCAAGAGAAGAGGACTATCATCTTCTTCTCTTTTACCTGAACAACTAAGTTCTACTTTAGGTAATTCTGCTAAATAAAAATAACCATTTAATTGTTTTACTGAAGTTAAAAGACCATTTTCTTTAGTTGTCTGGTAATCTATGTAATCCAGATTTCCATCCTCAACTTTTACTCCCTTAATTGGGAATAAATTAAGGACACTAAGATTAAATTTTTCCATAAAATCAAGGGTTCCCTGGCTATCCCTGATTAAAGTCATCCTGGGTTTTATCAGGGTTATATCTCCAACGCTTAGAGGTATCTCCCTCTTTAGGGCAGAGAGAAAATCCAGGTCATAATTGACAATTACTTTTTCAGCTTCAAAGATTTGGTCATCATCGAGTAATAATCTATTTTTATATACTTTAAAATCGGATAAAGTTATAGATTTAAGAGAGTAATTTTTAACTCTCCCAATATAGATCCCCCGATCGATGGCATTCTCTATCATAGAGATTATCTGATATTTTATCTCATTTTTAGCCTGGTTACTCCGAATAGCGAAATACCCTCCTATAATTAGAACAACGAGAATCAGGGTAATCAATATTGTTTTTGGAAAGGATTTTTTTATTTTTTTCTCAGACATGAAATAATTCTCCGAATAACTAGTCGTTAGTCGTTAGTATTTAGTCGTTAGTAAAGAAAGTACGGGAAATAAATACAAGTTATTAGTTTTTAGATAAGAAAAATTAATTTTCAGTTCACTGTAAATAAATGCTTTTTTCAAACTTGCGACCTGAATTTTAACTAGATAACTAATCTCATCTACGCTATCTAATCTTCTTGTTTCTGTTTTCTTGCTTCTTATCTCTTTGCTAAATACTAAATACTAACGACTATTCACTAAATACTAAATTATTATATCATATATTTTATATAGGTTAAATGTAATTTTCAATCTAAACTATTAATATTTTTATTATTTTCTTCCTTTTCTTCTTGTTTCATCTTCTTCCAAACTGCTAAAGCTTCTTCGGGGGTGTTTACTTTTACATCACCAAAGACATGAGGATGCCTTCTGATAAACTTCCTTACCGCTCCGGTCAACACATCAGAATAAGTAAATAAGTCTTTTTCCCGGGCAATTTCAATTTGCATAAGTATTACCATTAATAAGTCCCCCAACTCTTCACACAGATTATCTAAGTCATTAGATTTAACTGCTTCTGAAACTTCTTCTGCTTCTTCTAAAATATTGGGAGCCAGAGATTCTAAGGTCTGCTTTCTATCCCAGAGGCAACCCTCCGGCCCTCTCAATTTAGCTATTATTTCCATCATTTCTGCAAATAATTCTTTCTCTTTTTCGTACATTTATTCCTCCGTGTATTAAATTTACCAATTTACCAATTGACCAATTAAAATAGGCAATTGATTGACTAGTCCACCAGTCTTCCGGTCCGCCAGTCTGCCAGTCTAAATCAATTAGTCAGTAAGTTATGTAATGTGTAACATGTGACAAGTAACCCGTTTTTTATAAAATTAAAAGCATAAACTCATTACTTATTACTGTCCTTATGCGCTAAACGCTATTCGCTATTCCTCCTTCTTATACCCTACCCCTATTTAGGAACATGGCAGCTATATGCTTTCTTGCTCTTTTTACTATTCTGTTTCTATACCTGGAATACCAGGCGATATGATATTTACATCGATAGATTAAAAATCATCTACCAGCTGAAGCTCAAACCAAATCCATTCGGTATTAACCACTCTAAGGCCAGGCAGTCGTTGATTTGGTAAACGAGTTCTTTAGTGTTTATTTCCCATCCTTCCCGGGTAAATTGCCCTCCATAATTAAACTGTATTTTTCCTAAATCTATTTGCAGACGGGCTTGAACCAATGCATCCAGGTTCTGTCCATTATACTGCAGACCTGCTCCGGTACATAATCTCATTAAATAAGAGCTGTAAAGATCATATTC
>JBAUBA010000305.1:0-9320 GCA_049676265.1 Atribacterota bacterium | reverse complement strand
ATATTATAGGAAAGGAGGAAATTGAAAGTATTAAGAAACTGGCTTTGCCTTTAAAGGGAAAAAAGGTAGTACATATAAATGCTACCTCATTTGGGGGGGGAGTAGCAGAGATTTTATCTGCTTTAGTTCCTTTAATGAAAGATGTAGGGATAGAGACTGAATGGCAGGTGATAAAAGGTTCAGATGATTTTTTCAATGTAACCAAGAGTATGCATAATGGCTTGCAGGGTATGGATGCCCCATTTACCAAAAAGATGAAAGAAATATTTTTAAAAAATAATCAACTAAATGAAAAATTATTCGAAGGCGAATATGATTTTATAGTAATCCACGACCCTCAGCCAGTGGCAATATTGAATTATCGGCAAGAGAAGAAGGGGAAATGGATTTGGAGGTTTCATATTGACCCTACAAGCGCTCAGGAAAAAATTTGGCAATTTATCAGGCCTTTTATAGAAAAACATGATGCTGCTATATTTACTTTAAAAGAGTATGTAAAAGATGACCTTAAAGTAAAAAATATTACCATAATCCCTCCGGCTATCGATCCCTTAAGCCCTAAGAATATGGATTTAGATCAGGAAGAGATTGAAAATATAATAATAAGATATAAACTAGATCTAAATAGGCCAATTATAACTCAGGTTTCCAGATTCGACCCCTGGAAAGACCCTTTAGGGGTTATCGATATGTACCGGATAGTAAAGAAAGAGATAAAAGACGTACAATTGGTCCTTATCGCTTCTATGGCTAATGATGATCCGGAAGGTTGGGAGTATTACGAGAAAACTGCCCGACACGCAGGTGAAGATTATGATATACATCTTCTGTCTAATTTAAATGGGGTAGGAAGTTTAGAGGTTAATGCCTTCCAGAGAGCTTCAGATGTAATTATTCAGAAATCCTTAAGAGAAGGGTTCGGATTGGTGATTACCGAGGCATTATGGAAAGGGAAACCTGTAGTAGCGGCAAATGTAGGTGGTATCCCTTTACAAGTAGATAACCGTCGCACGGGATTTTTAGTTGGTGATATCTCTGAATGTGCTGAAAGAGTTATACATCTTTTAGAAGATTCAGAAATTGCAAATAAGATGGGTACTTCAGGAAAGGAATATGTTAGAAAGAATTTTTTAATTACCCGCTTGTTAAAAGATTATTTAAATTTATTTAATAGTCTATAAAATAGATATCGAAAGTTAAAATAAGGAATTTTTAGCTGCAGATTAAATCAATAGCTCCTAATTTACTCCTCATTTTTTCGATTTGAAAAAAATTGAAAAAAGTTTTTAAAAAAAGAAGGATTTTTTACACAAGGTGTAGAATAATAAAGTAAGATACTTGCTTCAGTGAAGAAAGTATCTAAAAAAATAATATGATAGGGTAAATAGTAAGAGTATTTAAATATTATGGATAATATTCGTCGAGGTAATAAACAATTAATTAAAGAATTAAATAGAGCTATCGTAATCAATATGATTCTAAATTACGGACCCATTTCTCGGACCAGGATTTCTGAGATTACTGATTTGGGATTATCTACCGTTTCCAATATTGTTGCAGATTTAATTAAAAAAGAACTAATATACGAAACAGGAGAGGAAGAATCCAGCGGAGGGAGAAGGGCAATTCTGCTTGAATTTAACTGTAATGATAGATTTGTTCTGGGAATAAAGATTGGCTTGGATGGTATTATTATTGGATTAGTTAATATGAAGTCAAAGATTTTAAGTCGCCATTTTATCCCCAGTCCAGTTAAAAGCAGTGAGAAGATAGTGCTCGAGGTTCTAATAAAAGCAATACGAGATTTAATCAATAAGAATCATATCAACGCAGAAAAAATAGTTGGCTGCGGAATAGGTGTTTCCGGGTTAGTGAACCAGAAAGAAGGCATGTTAGTATTTTCTAAGATATTGGGATGGAAAGAAATAAGATTTAAAGAATTACTTGAAAAAGAATTTAATTTTCCTATATTTATAGACAAAGATGTAAACGTACTTACCTTAACAGAAAAACGTTTTGGGGTAGGTAAAAAAATAAACAATTTTATCTGTATTACTATCGGTAAAGGTGTAGGAGCGGGAATAGTCATTAAAGGGGATATATATCACGGAAGCTACGGTGGAGCTGGAGATTTTGGGCATATAATTATAGATAAAGATGGTCCATTGTGCTATTGCGGAAAACATGGTTGTTTGGAAACTTTTGCTTCAGATAGATTTGTTATTAATAAAATTAAAGAAGCTTTATCTAACCAGCAGGATACTATAATAAAAGATTTTTTAAAAAAGAAAGAGGATTTAGATTCTATCTCGGTTGATACAGTTCTCAAAGCTGCTAAAGAAGGGGATGTTGTCTCAAAAAATATTTTTCAAGAAGTGGGGGAAAATTTAGCCATGGGAATAGTAAGCCTTATTTCCCTTTTTGACCCTGAATTAATTGTGGTAGGAGGAGAGGGTGTCAAAGCCGGTGAATTTATTTTTCCAACTATGCGAAAAGCAGTTAGGGATAATTTTCCTTACAAAAAAGAAATTAAGATTGTTCCTTTACAACCCGGGGAAGAGGGGTGGATTATTGGAGCTGCTGAATTAGTGTTGAGTGAAGTTTTTAAAACCCCCATATTTAAATCCAAAGGAAAAGTGGCTATTAAATCCGCCTTTCATTGGTGAAAAACTAGCGTATAGCATAGAGCGTATAGCGTTTAGGATATTAGTTATCCAGTTACCCGGTTTACCAGTTAAAATACAGGTTACAAGATGGAATGATTGACCAATTAGCCGATTGACCAATTGACCAATTTAAGATAGGAAATTAGTTAACCAGATATATTACTTACCCGGTTATTAGATATAAAAAACAAAATAAAACCGGAGAACAGGCGTCTCGCCTGTCAATGCAAATGTAGGGAGTTGATTTATCGAATCCGTTTCGGGTCGGATAAATCCGACCCCTACAAAAAATCTATAAATATATACAGTATTTTTATGGTCTTTTCTCTTTGAAGAAGAGGTTAAAGGTAAATAGGAATAAAGTTATAAATTATAAAAGATAAGAGTTTTAATTACAAAACTATACGCTAAACGCTGTACGCTCTACGCTAGATTATTTATTAATAACTGATAATTTAGAATATAAAAACTGGCCACTGTTAACTGAAAACTTGCTTTTAATACTAACGACTAACGACTATTCACTAACGACTAATTTAAGAGGAGGTGTTGAAGCCAGAAACAAAAAATTAGGAATGATATTTTTTAAAAAATAAAGGAGGAAAGATAATGTTAAGGAAAATTAGTTTTGTGATGTTAGTAGTATTATTAATAGGAATGTTTTCTACAGGAGCATTCGCAGCAACTAAAGTATTGAATGTCTATGGTGCATGGGCAGGAGCAGAATTAGAAGCATTTGATAAGATGGTGAAACCTTTTGAGGACGCAAATGATATCGATGTAGTGTTAGCTGGTTCTCGAGATCCGGCAGTACTAATTACTCGAGTAGAAGCCGGTAACCCACCTGATGTCTCCACATTACCTAATCCAGGAGCGATGGTAGAATTTGCCAAAGCTGGGAAATTAGTAGATTTAGGTACTTTTATGGATGTGGATACTTTAAAGAGCGACTACTCCTCGACCTGGATAGATTTGGGGAGTTATAAAGGTAAACTTCAGGGTGTATTTCTTTCTGCTGACTTAAAAAGCTTGGTCTGGTATAATCCCAAAGCCTTCGCAGCCGCTGGTTATACTGTACCTGCTACCTGGGAAGAGATGATCGCTCTTTCCGATAAGATAGTAGCTGATGGTAAGAACCCCTGGGCTATTGGTGTTGAAAGTGGTGGTGCCAGTGGTTGGGCCGGAACAGATTGGATTGAAGATATTATGCTCCGTACCGTAGAGCCAGAGGTTTATGACTTATGGGTTTCCCATGGAATTTCCTGGGTTGATGATAGGGTACAAAGGGCTTTTGAACTATTTGGTCAGATTGCCTTAAACGAGAAGTATGTCTATGGTGGCCCCAATGCAGTGCTTACTATTAATTTTGGTGACTCACCAGACGCTCTGTTTACTACTCCCCCAAATGCCTATATGCATAAGCAAGCCACTTTTATTAAAAGTTTTATACTTGACCATTTCCCAAATTTAGTTCCGGGAGAAGATTTTGATTTCTTCCCCTTCCCGCCAATCGATCCTCAATACGGAACTCCTGCTTTGGGAGCAGCAGATATGTTTGCAATGTTCAATGATACTCCTGATGCAAGGGCATTTATGGAATATGTCGTTTCCCCGGAAGCTCAGGAAATATGGGTTCATGAGTTAGGAAAACTTTCTGCTAATAAACGAGTAAATCCTGCTGTCTATCCTGATGATTTGACTCGTAAAGCTGCTGAAATATTAGTTAACGCTTCAACTTTCCGTTTTGATGGTTCTGACTTAATGCCTGGTGCAGTAGGAAGTGGTTCTTTCTGGACTGAGATATTAAATTATGTAAGTGGTGTACCTTTGAAAAGAGTGCTTATGACTATAGAAACTACTGCTTTGGATGCTTATCGGCAATAAGTTAAACTGATAAGTTTTAATTTTCGTAGGCTGGGTTTGTTTAAAATATAAATCCAGCCTACAATTGAAGTAAGATATTTGTTATAATCATGTTTAGGAAGGAAAGAAGTTTGTGATACATACAAAAAAAATTACCCCATGGTTGTATATATCCCCGGCAGCATTTCTCTTATTCTTTTTTTTAGTTTATCCTTCAATTAACACAATATATATTTCCTTTTTTAATTATAATTCTGAAAAATTTATTGGTTTGGAAAATTACTTCTATTGTTTCACCAATGAAACCATGCTTATTTCCTTTCGGAACAATGCTTTATGGATAGCGTTTTTTGTTCCCTTAACTGTTTTTTTAGGATTAATTATAGCTATATTATTAGATAAAGTTAAATATGAATCGATTGTGAAGTCACTAATATTTATGCCCATGGCTATTTCTTTCGTAGGTGCGGGAGTAATTTGGAAATTCGTTTACGCTTATAGACCGGTTTCAGCCGCTCAGACTGGTATTCTTAACGCAATTCGTTCATTTTTTCAGTTAGAACCCTTACCCTGGCTAATTATTAGACCCTGGCTTAATAATTTTTGTTTAATTATGGTAGGGGTATGGATATGGACTGGATTTTGTATGGTCATATTATCCGCGAGTTATAAGGGCATACCCCGAGAACTATTAGAAGCCGCTCGGGTAGACGGCGCCACCGAATTCAGAATATTCTGGAAAATTATTTTGCCTTTAATGAAACCCACCCTTGCCGTAGTAGCTACCACTATGACTATTAATGTTCTTAAAGTATTTGATATTGTCTATGTAATGACCAATGGAAATTTCGATACCGAAGTTATTGCTAATCGAATGTATAAAGAGATGTTTATTTTTAGAAACTATGGAAGAGCAAGTTCCATTGCCGTCCTTTTGCTTTTATTTATAATTCCTATGATACTTGTAAATATCCGTCGTTTCAGAGAACAGGAGACTATAAGATAATGAAAAAAAATACCATATCATTTTCGAGTAGCTCACTTCATCTGATAATAATTATTACTGCTTTTGTATGGGTACTTCCAACCGTTGGTTTATTAATCACTTCATTTCGGCCTCCTCCCGATGTAGCGGCATCCGGTTGGTGGACTATATTTGAACATCCTTTTAATTTTACTTGTTATAGCCTGGAAAATTATCAAAGGGTTATTGCCAAGATTGGTCTGGGAGAATCTTTTATAAATACTCTTTTAATTACTATTCCTTCCACTATAATCCCAATATTGATAGCTTCTTTTGCGGCTTACGCCTTTGCCTGGATGGAATTTCCGGGACGCAAATTAATCTTTATATTTTTAGTTGGTTTATTGGTGATTCCTCTACAAATGACTATGATACCTATTCTTCGTATTTTTAGCAAGCTGGGAATAGTAGGTACTTTTCCGGGAATATGGTTGGCCCATACCGGTTATGGCCTTCCTCTTATGACTTATTTATTATATACTTTTATTTCCGGCCTTCCCAGTGAATTATTCGATTCTTCATCTATAGATGGAGCTACCCCTTTTCAAATATTTATCAAAATAGTAATGCCTCTTTCTGTTCCGGCACTTGCCTCCGTTACTATCTTTCAGTTCTTATGGGTTTGGAATGATCTTTTAGTAGCCCTGGTATATTTAGGAGGAACACCAGATGTTGCACCCCTTACTGTGCGTATAAGCGCCTTAGTCGGTTCTTATGGCCAGGACTGGGAACTGCTTACTGCCGCTGCCTTTGTCTCCATGATTCTTCCCTTAGCTCTCTTTTTAGGATTACAACGTTATTTTGTAAAAGGTATTTTAGCCGGGTCAGTGAAGGGATAAAATTAATTGACCAATTAGTCGATTTACCAATTAAATTAGTTGATAGTTTTTAAATGCAGGTTTTCAGCTATCAGTTTTCGGTTTACAGTTTACTTTATTCTATGTCATTGCAAGCTCCGATTTATCGGAGCGCGGCAATCCCCATTTGAGATCGCTTCGGTCGTTTCGCTCCCTCGTAATAACAAAAATTGGTATTTTTTGCGGGTTCGATAAATCGAACCCTTACTTTTCCTCTGCTAATAATTTTTTTCTTTCTTCTTCCTTCCTCGCGCAATACGCGATACTCGATACGCGATACGAACAAAATACTTGCAGAATTCATTACAATTCTATAAAATAAAAAACACAAGTATAACATTAAAGTAAAAGTAAAGTAAAAGGTTTTTTTTCGCTGTATTTTTTTATTTTATTCAGGAGAAAAATTATGAACGAAGAGAGCTTTAAAAAAGAAATCCTTAATTTTGAAGATAAATACCTTTCTCCTTATGCTGCGAAAAATTGTAAAGCCAGAAGAGAGCGTGAGACATCTCATCCCTTTAGAGGCCCTTATTCAAGAGACCGAGATCATATATTATACAGCGGTTCATTTCGCAGATACATAGGGAAGACTCAGGTTATATATTCTGCCGTAAGTTTTGACGAACAGTTGTCTAATCGCAGTATCCACACTTTACAAGTTTCTCAAATAGCCCGTACCATAGGGAAAGCTTTAAAGTTAAATCTTGATCTCATTGAAGCTATTGCTCTTGGACATGATTTAGGACATGCTCCCTTTGGACATGATGGAGAGGAGATTCTTCAAGAAATTTGCCAGGAGAAGAACATTGACATATTCTTTCATAATATCCATAGTCTTAGAATAGTTGATAAACTTGCCGATGCTTGTAAAGGGATGAACTTAACCTTTCAAGTAAGGGATGGAATTCTCTCTCATGATGGTGAGGTTAACGAGAAATATATAAAACCTAACAGAGATAAAACCGAAGCTGATTTAATAAATTATTGCCGGAAAAAATCTCAAGGAGAACAAATTTATATAGTGCCAGCAACTTTGGAGGGATGTGTTGTCCGCATGTCAGATTCAATATCCTATGTAGGACAAGATTTCGAAGATGCGATACGAATAGGTATTTTAAAAAGAGGTGAATTGCCCGAAGGAGTTAAAAAAGAATTAGGAGAAAGTAATACAGCTATTATAAATTCCCTGGTAACTGATGTCATAATCAATTCCTATAATCGTGATGAAATAATCTATTCCTCTAATATCGCCGAGAGAGTTTTTGAATTGAAGCAATTCAATGCGGAAAGGATATATAAAAATCCCAGACTTAAAGGGAAAAAGATGAAATTGAGAACTTATTTTAAATGCTTGTTTGACAAATTTCTTAATGATATTAGCAGAGGCGATGAGGATTCTCTGGTTTTTAAAGAATGGATTTTCAATAGAGGCAAAAACAAGGGAGCAGATTATGTAAATAATTATTTACCTGAACAGGTGGTAGTAGACTATATTGCTTCTATGACAGATAGATATTTTAATAATACCTATACAAAATATAAAAAATAATATTATTTGAAATTTTTTTAATTTTTTATGAGAAGGAGTGGGGTAATTGTCTAATAGAATTGAGGTTGTGCAAGGTGATATTACCAAACAACAGGTAGGGGCCATAGTTAACGCAGCCAATAATTCTCTTCTTGGCGGTGGTGGTGTAGATGGAGCTATCCATCGTGCAGCTGGCCCTGAACTTTTGGAAGAATGCCGTAAGTTAAAAGGGTGTACTACCGGGGAAGCGAAGATAACTCGAGGTTATCGATTACCGGCCAAATGGGTGATTCATACTGTAGGCCCTATCTGGAGAGGTGGCAATTACAAAGAAGACGAGTATCTTGCTCAATGTTACCAGAGTTGTTTTGCTTTAATGGAAAAACACCAGCTTAAAACGGTGGCCTTCCCCTCAATAAGCACCGGGGCATATCGGTTTCCTCTGGTGCGCGCTATCAGAATCGCTGTGACTGAGACTATAAATTTCTTAAAGAGAAATAATTTTGTAGAAAAAATTGTTTTTATATGCTTTAATAAGAGCGTATATGATTGTTATGTAGCAGAATTAAAAAAGTATTGTTAGTGTAAACTTTAGCCCCTTTCTTTTTCTTTAACGCGATACTCGATACGCAATATGCAATACGAATTTATAGTATACATTTATTTCATATGTAATGTATAATATTAGAAATGGGCACAATACATTGCGTCCCTACACCTGAATCCTAATTTCTTTAACGCGATACTCGATACGCAATACGCGATACGATATATTACGACTAATTTAATTGTAAGGGGATATTAGAGATCTTGCCAAAGAAAAAATACTACGATTATTCTCATCACCATACTTCTTTCTACAAAAAAAGAAGAGCAAAAAAAATAAAAATGATTATCGGTGGCCTATTTATTCTACTGTTAGCCGCGGGAATATTTTATTTTAAGATTCTTCCACTGTTTTTCGCAAAACAAAGCAGCGATGCCCTTCCTGTTTCAGAAGAAATTTTAAAATCAGAGGTTGTAGAGGAGGCGGAAGATGTTCCTGAAGTAGTTACAGAAGAAATATCTCTGCGGGAAGAAATAGAGGAAGAGAAAGAAGAAGAAGAAAAGGAAGAAGTAATTACCATTGATGGTAATTTACAGGCTGGAGATACCCTTTATGAATCTTTAATTAAAGAAGGAATTTCTGCTGCTGAGATACTTAGTTTGCAGGAAAAAGTTAAGTCTGTAGTAGATTTCAACTATCTTCCGATTGGCAGTGAATATTCTTTAAAGTATAATCCGGAAGGAAAAGTAACAGAATTTATTTATAAGCCTAACCCCATTGATATCTACTGTATAGATATTCCTGCCTCTGACTCAGAAGATTTGAAAGTAACCAA
>JBAUBA010000304.1:0-10400 GCA_049676265.1 Atribacterota bacterium | reverse complement strand
TAACTGGGTAACCAGGAAACTATCTAACAAAAAAGGATGTGATGTTTTTGAATAAAAATTCATTAGCTATTGCAAAAATGGCTGCAGCTGTTGCCGAAGATAAAAAAGCAAAAGATACAGTAATATTGAATCTAAATAAATTAACTCTGATTGCTGATTATTTTGTAATCACCAGTGGTGATTCAGAACCTCAATTAAAGGCAATAAGTAATTTTATTATGAGGAAATTAAAAGAAAACAAAATTAGATTATTGCATTATGAAGGCAAACCTGGAACAGGATGGATATTATTGGATTATGGTGATGTGATAGTTCATATCTTTTCTAGAGAGAAAAGGAACTTTTATGATCTGGAATATATTTGGCAGGAAGCAAAGAAAATTCGCTTATTAAAAAGAAAGGAAACATTAAAGGAGGAAAAATAATGAGTGCGAGTGAAGAAGGCAAGGGAAATTGGGTTTTCGGATTAATAATATTAGCTGTTGGTATCATATTTATAGTTGAGAATTTCACTGATTTAGAAATATGGGGAAGAGTATGGAATCTGTGGCCGGTAATTTTACTTATTTGGGGAATTAAAGAAATTTGGCAAAATAAATCTATTTTTTTTGGAGTAATACTAATAGCAATAGGAACCATCTTTTTAGCTAAATATTTTTTCAATTTTGTGATTTCAGAAGATATCTGGAAATTTTGGCCAATATTAATAATTGCCCTGGGGGTCGATCAAATTTTTAAATCTTTTGGAGGAATTAGGGCTAAAGCTAAGAGGAAAGTAAAAGAAGAAGAAATATAATTACTTTTTGTCTACTTCTTCTTGTTGTCGTTTCTTGTTTTTTAACCTTTTAATTTCTACCAATAGAACTACAGCCCCGATGCACAAATTGAAGTAAAAGGCTATAAATCTCCAGGCCCCTACAAAGATACCCAAAAGGTGAAGAGGGACAAAGAAAGAAAATAATGAGGCAAACCCTACTTCTGCTGTCCCACTTCCACCCGGGGTAGGCATAAAAGGTAAAATAAAATAGAATATAACCTGCATTACCAATACATGGGAGAAATTAAAATTTAGGTTAAATCCCCAAAGAAGTAAAGGGGTTATTAAAAAAAAGGTGCCCCAAAAAATAATCGTGTAGAGGGTAGATAACAATAATTTAATCCAATTTTCTCTTAATAAGGAAAAACTCTTATGGAATTCTTCGATTTCCAGGGTTACCCTATCTAATAAGCGTAATATTTGTTCTTTTTTGGAAAATTTTAAGATACAGGGTAAATGTTGAATTTTGAAAATTATTCCCAACATCTTATCGGGGTATTTTACCGCTAAGATAAACAAAAGGAGCAAAAACAGAGAAATTAGTATAGCTCCATTGATAAGAATTGCAGAAATAATGGTGTAATCAGTAATTGTTTTCTTGAAGCTGAAAAAAATAACTGGGGCAAAAATAGAAAAAGCCAAGGTTTTAATCAGGGGCATGATGGTGGCAACCATAGTAGCCTTACCCAAGGTCATTTTGTTTTTTATGTCTTTATTGAATAAATATATTTGAGTGGGTAAAGTACCAGAGAAAAAAGGGGTTATACCACCGGCAAAGTTACTAATATAGTACACTTTTAAGGCTTCTGGAAAAGTAATTTTTTCATTAACTGCCTCTACCACTATTTTTATTCTGAAGGCGTCTATTACAGCAGCAAACACCATTAAAACAAAAGCAAAGAAAAGGTATTTTTTATTAATATAAGATAAACTTGTCCAAGTGTTCTGGTTAGTAGTAATAAAAGTGATAATTAAAATAACTATAATTCCGATAACTAAGGAAATTACTAACCCCTTAAGGAATCTTTTTTTATCTAAAATCAACTCGTTCAAATACTTATTTACTCCCTGATTTGTAATTGACCAATTAAGTAGGGGTCGAATTTATTCGACCCGAAACGGGTTCGATGAATCGAACCCCTACATTTACATAGACAGGCGAGACGCCTGTCCTACGCTTTTATATAAATTATTGAGGGTGTATGGCAATACGCCCCTACTTCTTTTTTCAAACTTGTAACTTGCAACCCGTAACTTGTCACTAATTACTTATTGCTTATCACTGTTTTTCTATCCGCTCCACGCTAATTTTCTTAACCAGCTAAGTAGGCAACTAATTCCATACGCCCCTACTTTTTCAAACTTGAAACCTGCAACCTACGGATTAAAGTATAGCATATTTCTATTTTTATTTGCAATTTACCAGTAGTATTATATATTATATGTCTAAGTAGGCTATTACAAGGTATAACAAATTATCTTGCAAAATAAATATTTATAAAGTAAATTATGTATAAAACAACGAAACTATATTATAAGCAACTTGATTTGAAGAAAAGGGAGAAATGTTTTTAATGAAAGGAACTATAGTAAATGTAATTGCAATTTTTTTGGGATGTTCTGTAGGATTTATTTTAAAGAGTAAATTTCCCGAAAAGATTGGCAAGATTGTAATGCAAGGCCTGGGGTTAGCTTCCTTATTGATTGGTGTGCAAATGGCTCTCAAAACGAACAATATTCTATTAGTAATCTTTTCCTTGGCAATTGGCGGGATAATAGGAGAGATGATAGGGATTGAAGAAGGATTAGAAAGATTTGGAGAGAAAATAAGATCAAAAATTAAAGGTAGCGCCGCTTCCGAAAGATTTGTAGAAGGATTTGTAACTGCCAGCCTGTTATATTGTGTAGGGTCTATGGCCATAATGGGTGCCCTCAAAGAGGGATTAAGCGGTAATCCGGATATACTTTATACTAAATCCTTATTAGACGGACTCACCTCCATCGCTTTTACTGCCGCCATGGGGATAGGGGTCTTGTTTTCTGCAATTCCGGTTTTTTTGTATCAAGGAGGAATTACTCTACTGGCTCGGCTGATTAAAGACTTCCTTTCACCAGAGGTAATAAATGAGATGACTGCAGTGGGAGGAATTTTAATATTAGGAATAGGCTTTGGTTTGTTAGAGATAAAAAAGATTAAAATAGGAAATTTATTGCCTGCCATTTTGGTCGCGGCTCTTTTAGCAATAATTTTTAACTAAAAAGGACTGATAAGGGATGCTTCTTTAGCATATTTTTACAAAATGACACCTTATAAAATATCATTGATTAGATAATCACTTAGTTGTATAATTAATTTAATTGTATAGGAATTTCCTTTTTCCGTAATCCTTATTTTAGTAGATACTAGCTTAGCAAGATAAACAAAAGGCAGTAAAACAGAGAGGGCACAATTTATTATATCCTTACAAAAGAAAAGGCACGACGTGCCGTATCTTCTTCTGCTAACGACTATTCACTATTCACTAACGACTAATTTAAAATATTGGAGGTTGTATTGGATGCAAAAAAAGACTGTCAAAGATTTAAAAGGCAATCAATTAGTAGACAAAAGAGTATTGGTCAGAGTAGATTTTAATGTCCCTTTAAATAACAAACTTGAAATTACTAATGACACAAGAATAAAGGCTGCTCTTCCTACTATTAATTATTTAATTTCTCATCAAGCTAAAGTGATTTTGATGAGCCATTTAGGCCGTCCGAAAGGGAAAGTAGTTGAGAAATTGAGATTAGACCCGGTAGCCAGGAGATTGAGTGAATTATTAAAACAAGATGTGAAAAAAGTTAATGATTGTATCGGTGAAGAAGTAGAAAAAGCCGTTTTAAATATACAAAAAGGCGAAATCATATTATTGGAAAATCTAAGATTTTATCCAGAGGAAGAAAAAAATAAACCGGAATTTGCTAAAGCACTGGCCAATTTAGCCGATATTTTTGTGAATGATGCTTTTGGTACTGCCCATCGAGCCCATGCTTCTACGGTAGGAGTGGCTGAAATATTACCTTCTTATGCCGGATTTTTGATGGCCAGAGAGATAGAGGTGCTAAGCAATTTAATCGAGAATCCCGAGAGACCTTTTGTGGTATTACTGGGAGGAGCAAAGGTATCCGGAAAGATCGAAGTTGTCCAGAATTTATTATCTATCGCGGATAGAATATTGATTGCCGGAGGAATGAGTTATACCTGTTTAGCTGCTTTAGGGTATGACGTAACTAATTTACTATTAGAAGAGTATGACTTAGAAATAGTTAAAAAAATGTTAAAGAAGGCTGAAGAGCAGGGAAATAAAATAATTTTACCGGTTGATTTAGTAATAACCAAAGAGTTGTCAGAGTGTGCAGAGAGTAAAGTAGTAAAAAATGAGGATATACCTAAGGATGTAAAAGGAGCAGACATAGGCGACAAATCTATAGCCATATTTGAAAAAGAGATTAAAAAGGCAAAGACTATATTCTGGAATGGGCCAGTGGGAGTATTCGAGATAGAAAAATATGCCAAGGGAACCAATAGAATAGCAAAAATATTAGCAGATATGGAGGGGAAGGCCGTAACGATAATTGGCGGTGGAGATTCTATCGCCGCAATTGAAAATGCAGGGTTAACAGAGAAGATGACTTATATCTCTACCGGCGGGGGAGCTTCTTTAGAATTTTTAGGCGGGAAAAAACTCCCTGGCATAGAAGTTTTGCCAGAAAAATAAAAATATATTTAATCAAATCATCGAACCCGCAATGAGAACGGGTCAGATAAATCCGACCCCTACTTTAAAAAGTAATGCTTCATGCAGAAAAAAGTTTTAAGTTTTGAATTATTTGAATCATTCTTTGCCAGTGAGTCCCTCTCCAGTAATATTTTTTACAAGAAGGGCAATAGACAAACTTATTTTGAGTTAAAAATACGTAAGGGGGTACATAGTTTTTAACTTCTTTTTTAGCGACATTTTTAGTGAGGGTGTTACATAGCGAACAACGAGAGAATATTTTTGAATCGAAATTAATTTTTAATTTTAATCCCTTTATTATTCCTAATAACTGTTCTTCCCAGTGATCACCCTTAATAAACAAGAAATCACAGACGTTTCGTCTTTTAATTAGGTTGGTGTCTCTAGTGAGTAATATTCTGCCTTCTTGCCGAGCGGTTAGAATGAGAGATAAATCATCATCGAAGGAAGGATAAGTAGTATCGAAGCCCAAAATGCGCAGCCATTTAACTAATTTACCCAGCATTATGTCAGCTAAAAATTTTATTTCTTCTTTTTTTTTATCTTTTATTTCTTCTATATTATTACTTTCCTTCATTTTTCTATATCAAATTTATTCTTAGAATATTTACCCTTTCTTTCTTAATTTATTTTTGTCATATAATTGTAAATTAACTAAAAATTATCTCTAAATTATTATATCACGCTGCTATTTAGTTAGCTAGCTAATTGGTTGTTAGTAAATAAACCTAACGTGGAGCGTACAGCGTTTAGCGTATAGGTGCGGGTAATAAGTGAAAGCGAGATAATAAATAAGTATCTCGTATCTGGTGAATCGTATCTCGTGAAAAAAATTAGAAGCCAGGATTCAGGAGCCAGAATCCAGAATATTATTACTGTAGAGCGTGTAGAGTATAAGAAATACAGCAATGAGTAATGGGTTAATAGTTTCGAGTTTATAAAAACTAAAAACCAAGAACTAAAAACTTGTATTACTACTAACGAATATTTGTTATTTACTATAATTGACAATTATTTATATTATGAATTATAATTTAAACAGAAGCTAAGTATGTGGAAAATAATAAGAAATATTGGAGGAAAATTAAATATAAATGTTATGTCAAATATGCAAGAAAAAAGAAGCTACTATAACTTTTACTAAAATTGTCGGAGGGCAAAAAACAGAGATTCATCTATGCAAAGATTGCGCCTCCATCTTTAGTGATAAATTTTCCATATTCCCTCTTCCCCAGTTTGAAATTAATGATCTATTGGCAGGACTATTAAATGCTATAGACCTTTACCACAAAGAGGAAGGGGTTATTCCGAGCAAAGAGATAAAGTGCAGCAATTGCCATTTAACCTACGATGAGTTTAAACAATCTGGAAAGTTAGGCTGTAGTGTGTGTTATCACGATTTCAGAGAACAGTTAACTCCTCTTTTAAGAAGGTTACATGGAAATAGTGAACATGTGGGGAAAATACCTCGACAATCTAGAGGTAAATTGAATAAAATAGGGAAAATCAAACAACTAAAGAAGGAATTGCAGGAACTGGTATTAAAAGAAGAATACGAGAAGGCAGCAAAGACGAGAGATGAGATATTGAAGCTTGAAGGAGTATTAAAGAAAAAAAATGCAAAATAAAGATAAAAGTAAAATATTGCAAAATTTAAAAGAATCTACTGCTGAATGGACCAATGGACAAGGCCCTTTATCTGATATAGTAATAAGCTCAAGAATTAGATTGGCTCGAAATGTGGAAGGTATTCCCTTTTCACCAAGGGCTGAAAAGGCAGAACTAAAGAATATCTTTGAGCTTAGTCGACAGGTTATAGAAGAAGATTCTCTTTTTAAGGATTATAACTTACTTTTATTAGATGAATTGACTCCCCTAGAAAGTCAATTTTTAGTGGAAAAACATCTAATTAGTATTTATCATGCTAGAGAGAAACGCCTTTATAGGGGTTGTGTTTTTAATCAAAAAGAAACATTGAGCATAATGATTAACGAAGAAGACCATTTTCGAATTCAATATTTACTTTCAGGTTTGCAATTAAATAATATTTGGAAACTTATCAATGAGATTGACAATAAAATTGAAAAAAAGGTAACTTATGCCTTTGGCGAAAAAGAAGGATATTTAACTTCCTGCCCCACTAATGTAGGAACCGGGATGAGGGCTTCGATAATGTTACACCTACCGGCCCTGGCAATGGTAAACGGTATAAATGACATATTAAAAGCCATATCTAAAATAGGTTACGTAGTAAGAGGATTTTACGGAGAGGGAACTGAAGTAATGGGAAATTTATTTCAGGTTTCCAACCAAATTACTTTAGGTCTTTCCGAAGAGGAAATTATTGATAATTTGGAAAAGGTTAATCAACAAATAATAAACAAGGAAAAGAAAATAAGAAGAGATCTATTATCTAATTCTAAAAGTCAGTTGGAAGATCAAGCCTGGAGAGCTTATGGTATCTTGAGTAGTGCTCGTATTATATCTTCGGCTGAAGCAATGGAGCTTTTATCTAAATTAAGGTTTGGAGTAGAGCTAGGGATAATTTCCCATCCTAATTTAGGGACTTTAAATAAATTGATGCTACTAATACAACCTGCTTATTTGCAAATGTTAGCAGGCAAAGATTTAGACCCTTTTAGCCGGGATTTGCAAAGAGCAATATTGATTAGAGATAAAATTAGCGAATAGGGTTGTATATAGTATATAGTATTTAGTATATAGTGAAGAGGAAGATAGTGAAGTGGGCAGTTATAGCGAAAAACGAAAAACGCAAAGCGAAATTCGTATCTCGTGAATCGTATCTCGTTAAGAAAAAAGAAGTCAGGAGCCAGTATCCAGAAGTTAGAAGATTATTAGCGGATGGTGTTTAGGAGGTAGGGGTTCGATTTATCGAACCCGTTTCGGGTCTAATAAATGCGACCCCTACTTAATTGGTTAATCGGTAAATCGGCCAATTAATATCTAGCTAACCGAGTAGACTGGAAAATTTTAGAGGAAACATGAACAGTAAAATTATTCATTCAAGAGAAAGGATGTGCATAAAGAATGTTTAAAAGATATACTGAAAAAGCAAAGAGGGCTATAATGATAGCTCAAGAAGAAGCGATAAACCTAAATCATGAATACATAGGGACTGAACATATTCTTATTGGTTTAATAAAAGAAGAAGAAGGAGTTGCCTCCCAGGTTTTAAGACAATTGGGAGTGAATATAGATAAAGTAGTAGAAGAGGTAGAACGGTTAGTAGGAAAAGGCGAGTATCAACAAGTAGGTGAAATTGCTTTTACTCCTCGAGCAAAAAAAATCTTAGAATTAGCCTCTCAAGAGGCAAGTCAATTAAAAAATAACTATATTGGCACCGAACACATATTGTTAGGGTTAATAAAAGAAGGAAGTGGAGTAGCGGTTAGAATTTTAGCAGACTTGGGTGTTAATCTGGATAATGTTTATTCAGAGATTATGAAAGTTCTAATGGAGAGTGGAACACAAGGTTTTCCATCTGCTCCAGGAAAAAGAACAACGAAGACTCCTGCTTTAGATGAATTTGGAAGAGATTTAAACAAATTGGCTCGAGAAGATAAATTAGATCCGGTTATTGGCAGAAGCACGGAAATTCAAAGAGTGATACAAATTTTAAGTAGAAGAAAGAAAAATAATCCCTGCATAATAGGAGAAGCCGGGGTAGGAAAGACGGCTATTGTGGAAGGTTTGGCTCAAAAAATAACTAATAATGATGTTCCTGAGATATTAAAAGAAAAAAAAATTATCTGTCTTGACCTGGCTTTAATTGTTGCTGGCACTAAATACCGAGGTGAATTTGAGAAGAGATTAAAGAAGATTGTCAAAGAGGTTCAGGAATCAAATGATGTTATATTATTTATTGATGAAATCCATACTCTGGTAGGTGCCGGAGCAGCTGAAGGGGCAATAGACGCTTCTAATATATTAAAGCCTGCTTTAGCAAGGGGAGAGCTTCAAGTTATTGGGGCAACTACTGCCGATGAATACCGCAAGTATATTGAAAAAGATGCTGCTTTAGAGCGCAGATTTCAACCAATTTATATTTCCGAACCCTCAATAGAAGAGACCGTTAAAATATTGCATGGGCTTAGAGACAAGTATGAAGCCCATCACAAGATAAAAATTACCGATGAAGCCTTAGAGGCAGCAGCTCATTTATCAGCTCGTTATGTTTCAGGCAGATTTTTACCGGATAAAGCTATCGATCTGGTAGACGAAGCGGCTTCCCGGATTAAATTACAAAACACCATTTCCCCACCCGATATAAAAGAAGTAGAAATTGGATTAAATAAAATAAGGAAGGAAAAGGAATCCACAGTAAAGTTGCAGGAATTTGAGAAAGCGGCTCGATTAAGGGATAAAGAAAAAAAACTAGAAGATGAACTCCAAAAGATGAAAGAAAAATGGGAGACTAAAAGAAGGGTTAATAAAGTAGGAGTTACAGAAGAAGATATTGCAGAAATTGTTTCCAGCTGGACCGGGATTCCAATTTTTTCTATTAAAGAGGAAGTGGCACAAAAACTACTTAGAATGGAGGAGGAATTGCATAAAAGGATAATTGGACAGGATGAAGCTATCATATCTATTTCTAAAGCCATAAGAAGAGCCCGAGCCGGAATGAAAAGCCCCAAACGTCCCATTGGTTCTTTTATATTTTTAGGACCTACCGGAGTAGGTAAAACAGAATTAGCCCGTACTTTAGCTGAATTTCTTTTTGGTGACGAAAATGCTTTAATCAGTTTAGATATGTCTGAATACATGGAAAAATTTGCTGTTTCCCGATTGGTTGGAGCCCCCCCTGGTTATGTGGGGTATGAAGAGGGAGGTCAATTAACTGAAAAAGTAAGGAGAAAACCTTATTCAGTAGTATTGTTAGATGAAATAGAAAAAGCACACCCTGATGTCTTTAATATTTTACTGCAGATTTTTGAAGATGGCAGGTTAACTGATTCCCAGGGAAGAGTAGTAGATTTTAAAAATACAGTTATTATTATGACTTCCAATGTTGGGGCTACCTTAATTAAAAAGGGAGCCACTTTAGGATTTCGGGGGACTAATGAACCTGAAGAGATTTCCTATAAAGATATAAAAAATAGAGTAATGGGAGAGTTAAATAAAACCTTCCGACCGGAATTTTTAAATCGAATTGATGAGGTAATAGTCTTTAAGTCCCTTACTAAGGAGGAAATTAAAAAAATTGCAACTCTAATATTAAATAATGAAGTCAAAATATTATTAAAAGAGCAAAAGATTGACCTGGAAACGGCTGAGGAAGTTAAAGAATTATTAACCAAAGAGGGTTATGATTCTAATTTTGGAGCTCGTCCTTTAAGGCGGACCATTGAAAGATTGATAGAAAATCCTATTTCTGAGAAATTATTGGCTGGTGAGTTTAAGGAAGGGGATTGTATATTAATTAAGACAAAGGGCGGGAAAATAATATTTTCCAAAAAAAAGAAATAATTAGATTAAAATAAAGGAGCTAAAATGAGCAAAGAGAAAAAGACTATTTTTCGATGCCAGCAATGTGGTTATGAATCTTCACGATGGTTAGGGCGCTGCCCTGATTGTGATGGATGGAATACCTTAATTGAAGAAGTGCTTAAGGAAGAGAAGAAATATTCTCTTCATCCCGAAGGGCATTCTATACCCGTGCCCATTAGTAAAATTGAGATCGGAGAAGGTAAATCGAGATATAAAACAGAAATTTCGGAGTTTGATAGAGTATTAGGTGGGGGGATTGTCCCCGGTTCTCTAATATTAGTTGGGGGAGAACCGGG
>JBAUBA010000303.1:0-1814 GCA_049676265.1 Atribacterota bacterium | reverse complement strand
TTATAAAAATACTGGAGAAAGGTGGTAAGATAAATTAATGAAATTATCAATTGATGAGTTAATGAAAAATTTAAGAGAAAGAGAAGAAAAAGTAAAAGCAGCTGGAGGAAAGAAAAGAATACAAGCTCAACATGAAAAAGGTAAACTTACTGCTCGGGAAAGGATTGACCTTCTTTTAGATAAAGATAGCTTTGTGGAACTTGATATGTTAGTTGAGCACAGATGCAGTAATTTTGGTATGGATAAAGTGGAGGCACCCGGAGAGGGAGTTGTAACCGGTTATGGAACTATTAATGAAAGACTGATTTATGTTTTTGCTCAGGATTTTACTGTTATTGGCGGTTCATTGGGAGAAATGCACGCTAAGAAGATATGTAAGGTGTTTGATATGGCTATGAAAATGGGGGCACCATGTATCGGAATAAATGATTCTGGAGGAGCCCGCATTCAAGAAGGAGTAGATTCCCTAAGCGGTTATGGACAACTATTTTATCGTAATACTATTGCTTCCGGAGTAATCCCTCAGATATCAATAATTGTCGGGCCGGCTGCCGGAGGAGCAGTTTACTCTCCTGCCATAATGGATTTTGTATTTATGGTAAAGAATGTTGGCATAATGCATATTACCGGACCAGATGTTATTAAAGCGGTTACCGGAGAAGTAGTTACTTCAGAGAAATTAGGGGGAGCCATGACTCATAATAGAAAGAGTGGAGTGGCTCATTTTGTTGCAGAGAACGAAGAGGAAGTTTACCAGATGGTAAGAAAGATGATGGGTTACCTGCCCTCTAACAATATGGAAACTACTCCATCTATAGAATGTAAGGATGATCCAAATCGAATGGAAGAAGCCCTTTTAAATATTGTACCTACAGACCCCAATAAACCTTATGAAATGAAAGATGTAATACAATACATTGTAGATGAGGGAGATTTTTTTGAATCTCATCCTTATTTTGCAACAAATATGCTTACCGGGTTTGCCAGATTAAATGGTCAGTCCATAGGTATAATAGCTAATCAACCAAAAGTCTTGGCGGGCTGTTTGGATATTAATGCCTCTGATAAAGCAGCGCGTTTTGTCCGATTCTGTGATGCTTTCAATATTCCTATTCTAACTGTGGTAGATGTTCCGGGATTTTTACCAGGGAGTGCTCAAGAATACGGAGGGATTATCCGACACGGAGCAAAATTGCTATATGCTTATTCAGAAGCAACTGTTCCAAAAATTACTTTGATTGTTCGTAAATCTTATGGAGGGGCTTATCTGGCAATGTGCAGTAGAGATTTAGGAGCAGATCAGGTGATTGCCTGGCCTACAGCGGAAATTGCTGTAATGGGTTCCCAGGGGGCAGCAAATATTATCTTTAGAAAAGAGATAGCCAAAGCAGATAATCCTGAAAAGGTTCGTCAAGAAAAGATTGACGAATTTCAACTAAAATTTTCTAATCCTTATGAAGCAGCCAAACGAGGTTATGTTGATATAATTATTGACCCGCGGGAAACCAGACCACGTCTTGTAACAACTTTTGAGATGCTATCTACAAAGAGGGAAAGCAGACCGGCGAAGAAACACGGTAATTTCCCAGTATAAGTAGTATTTAGTGAATAGTCGTTAGTATTTAGTTGGGGGGATAGATTTCTGTAATTGCGAGGAACGAAGTAATTTCAATTTGAAACCCGAAACTTGCAACTCTCGAATACTTACTAATGATTAAAAGACAGGCGAGATTCCTGTTCTATTATTAACTAAATACTATTCACTAACGACTAACGACTATTAAAAAAGGAGGAAGAATAAATATGTTTGAAGG
>JBAUBA010000302.1:0-1670 GCA_049676265.1 Atribacterota bacterium | reverse complement strand
ATGCTATTCATCTTCTCTATATTATCCTGAGAACCGGTCAAGGCTTCTATCCCGGCTTGTTGTATTGCCTTGAATACACCTGAATCGATATTAGTTTTTATTACAGAGAGAGCTGAGATAGCTTCTTTGTTTCCCACTACAAAACCCAATCTCCATCCGGTCATGTTATAAATTTTGGATAGAGAATGAAATTCAATTCCTACTTCTTTGGCCCCGTCTACTTCTAGAAAACTGCTCGATTTATAACCATCAAAAGTCATTTCCGAATAGGCAAAATCATGGCAAACCAAGATATCATATTTTTTAGCAAATTTTACCACTTTTTCGAAAAAATCTTTATTGGCCACTGCAGCAGTAGGGTTGTTAGGATAGTTGATAAACATTAATTTAGCTCTTTGCGCAATCTCTTCATCTATTTCTTCTAAGTCAGGTAAAAAATCATTTTCTTCTAACAAGGGCATGGTATAAGGGAAGCCATTAGCAAATAGAGTTCCTGTTTTATAGACCGGGTAACCGGGATCAGGTATAAGACTGAAATCTCCCGGGTCAATAAAAGCTAGAAAGACATGAGCAATCCCCTCTTTGGAGCCGATAAGGGCCATAACTTCTTTATCCGGGTCTAAATCAACCCCAAATCTATTTTTGTACCATAAGGCAACTGCTTGCCTGAATTCAGCTGTTCCCGCATAGGGTGGGTAATCGTGGGTTTTAGGATCTTTAACGCTTTCTCTTAATTTTTCGATTATATTATTAGGGGTGGGTTGGTCAGGATCACCTATACCTAAATTAATAATATCAACCCCTCTTTTTATAGCTTCTTCTTTTTTCTTATCAATTTCTGCAAATAAATAAGGGGGGATAGTTTGAATTCTTTGTGCTATCTTCATCAATAAAATTCCTTTCTATTAAAATTTTTAAAAAATGATAGACAGGCGAAACGCCTATCCTATGGTTTTATATAGATTATTGAGGGTGTAAGTAATACACTCCAACTTCTTTTTTTTCAAACTTGAAACTCGTAACCTACAACTTGCAAACTATATCTTTAATTGGTAAATTGGTCAATTGGTCAATTAAATTTCCATTTCTCCCTTGAATACTAATTCTGCCGGTCCGGTCATGTAGATGTG
Organism: Atribacterota bacterium; assembly: GCA_049676265.1. Taxonomy (GTDB): domain Bacteria; phylum Atribacterota; class Phoenicimicrobiia; order Phoenicimicrobiales; family Phoenicimicrobiaceae; genus Sediminicultor. The sequence continues at coordinate 540 of JBAUBA010000302.1, read as the reverse complement.
TTCATCATCAGCCCAGTGAATATGTAAATCTCCTCCCGATAAGTGAATTGTAGCTTCCCGATCGGTTTTTTTATTTAAAACACTGGCTACTAAAGCTGCACATGCCCCGGTTCCGCAGGCTAAAGTTTCTCCTACTCCTCTTTCCCATACTCTGAAATTTAACTCTTTATTATTTATAATTTGAATAAATTCTGCGTTAGTTTTTTCAGGGAAGAGGGGATGATTTTCAATTTTTGGGCCAATATTCTCTACTGGTGTAGATTGTACATCATCTACAAAGACTATACAATGAGGGTTCCCCATAGAGACACAGGTGACTTTAAAAGTCTGCTCGGAATTTATCTCCAATGTTTCATCAACCACTGTGGGAGTATCTTCACCGGTCATAGGTATTTCTCTTCTTCTTAATTTGGGAGTGCCCATATCAACTTTAACTTTTAAAACTTTTTTATCTTTTAAATCTTGAAAAATTAGTTCAGGAGTGATTATACCTGCTAAGGTCTCTACAGTGAATTTATTTTTTGAAACCAATTTATTTTC
>JBAUBA010000301.1:0-2079 GCA_049676265.1 Atribacterota bacterium | reverse complement strand
TTCTCTTTATCGACATAAAATTAATATTTTCTCTCAGAAAATAAAAGTAGGGCCAAAGATGTTAAAATTAAAAACACCTATGGCCCTACTTTTTAATTTATAAAAAGAAAAACCACAGGCATGCCTTGGGGGGCACATGCCTATGGTTTCGTTTTTGATAATAGCAATCTAAATCAGCATTACTATTTATCCCTTAGGCATATACCCCCTCGAGATAATAGTAATAATAATAGTGGTAGTAGTTAAAAATCACCTTATTTTTGCTTTGTGTTCCGGTTTTCATTTTTATTCAGCCAACCATTTTTAATTAATTAGATATTATTAAATATAATACATTTCTTTCGCTATTATGTCAAATATTTTAAATTAGATCCCAAATATTTCTTTACTATTAGCAGAAGTTCTCTCTGCTACTTCTTCCAAGCTGATTCCTTTTATTTCCGCAATCTTTTCGGCAATCAGAGGGATGTATTTTGGTTCATTTGGTTTCCCCCTAAAAGGATGTGGGGCTAAAAACGGAGAATCTGTTTCTAAAAGAATTTTTTCTAAAGGAATCTCTTTGGTAATCATTTGTAATGTTTTAGCATTCTTAAACGTAACCACTCCTCCTATTCCCAGATAATAACCCCGCTCTATACATGACTTGGCCATATCCAAATCTCCGGAAAAACAATGTAGAAGTATCTTTAATCTCTTACCCTCCTCGGTTAAAATTTTCAAGGTATCCCGGTGAGCTTCTCTATCGTGAACAATAAGTGGTAAATCTAATTTATGGGCTAAATTTAAATGCTTTTTAAAAGCTTCCATCTGTTGCCTGATAGTACTACGTCTTCTGTAGTAATCTAAACCAGTTTCTCCGATAGCCACTACCTTTTTATTATGGGCTAATTTCTCCAATTCTTCCCATCCTGAAACATCCATTAATTTGCTCTCATTGGGGTGATAACCAACTGCAGCATAAACCTCTTCAAAACGAGAGGCAAATTCCAGGGCAATTTTACTGGATTCTAAATCAATACCTATGGTAACCATCTTGGTTACTTTCTTTTCTACCGCCTCCCTAACTACTTCTTCGGTATTTCTTTTTATTAAATCAAGATGCGTATGGGTCTCCACAAAAAATATACTAACCCTAATCACTCCTTTTGTTCTTTTTTCGAAATTCTATCAATCTTTTAGTCAGCTATCAATCCGATTAACCGCTTCTTAATAATTACACTTTTGTCTTCGATTTGCTGAGTTTGACAGCTGTACCATAAGCCAAAAGTTCAGCAGCACTACCTATAACACTGGTAGTCACAAAACGTACATTAATAATGGCATCTGCTCCCAGTTCTTCAGCCTGAGCTATCATACGGTTAGAAGCTACTATGCGGGCTTTACCCATCATATCAGTATACTCAACCAACTCACCACCAAGAACAAGTCTCACTATGGCAGATAAATCCTTTCCAATCCAGATGGCATAGATAGTATGTCCCTTGACTAAACCCAAATTCTTGGTAATCTCGCTACCCGGTACTTCAGCAGAATTCTGAAGTAATATACGAGTTTGCATCTCATCGGTTGGGAGTTCTTTTTCTTCTTGAGCTTTACCTTTTTTCTGTTCAAGAGCTACAGTCAGTAAAACCAGCAGGATACCCCCTAAAAGAAAATATATGGCAATTTTCAACCACAAGGGTATCTCCACGCTAGTATATACCTGCCAAATCCCTCCCACAAAAATGGCAATAAAGAGCCCAATTACAAAAGCAAGTGAACCAATTGTTCGAAAAAATTTCATGATTTTTACCTCCTTACATGAAATTATTTTGAATTTTATGATATTAATAAACTTATTTTTAATAATTTAAAGCTTAGCTTTGACTTTCGAGAATCTATATATATTATATACAACAAAATTACCAAAAACCCTCTTTTTTAAAATAATATTATTTTCAACCAGCTTTTCATCAATCTCCGAATGATGAGGGAGAAAAAATAATGGAAACAGAAGAAGTGGAACCAGAAAGCAAACCAATAAAACCAGAAAAATTAAATCTCAAAAAGAAACCAGACAAAGAAACAAAGAGATTATCC
>JBAUBA010000300.1:0-2005 GCA_049676265.1 Atribacterota bacterium | reverse complement strand
GTTGAAAAAGCAGTAGGAATGATTTTATGTCATGATATTACCCAAATTGTTCCGGGAAAATTTAAAGGAAGGGCCTTTAAGAAAGGTCATATTATTCAAAAAGAAGATGTAGGAAAATTATTGGAGTTAGGGAAAGAACAGATATATATATGGGAACCGAAAGCCGGAGAGGTTCACGAAGATGAAGCCGCCCTTCGCATAGCCCGGGCAGTAGCGGGGAGAAATATAGGGTATGATCTACCCAAAGAAGGGAAGTCTACTTTAAAATCGAAAGAGAGAGGATTATTAAAAATTAATTCTGAACTTTTATACCGGATAAACTCTATTAAAGATATTTCCATAGCTTCTCTTCCCCAGAATTTTATAGTGGAAAGAGGTCAAAAATTAGTCGGTGTTCGGATTATCCCCCTGACTACCGAGGAAGAGAATCTAATTCAGATAGAGGAATTATGCCAGGGGGAAGAGAAGATCTTTGAAATAAAAAAATACAAAGAATTAAAGGCTGCCCTGATAACTACTGGTAATGAAATATATAAAAAAAGAATTCAGGATAAATTTGGGCCGGTAATGAGAAAAAAATTAGAATTTTTTCAAGCCCAATATCTTGGCCAAACTTTTTGCCCGGATGATATAGAAGAGATTAAAGAAAAAATTATATATTATAAGCAGCAAGGGGCTGATTTGATAATACTAACTGGAGGGATGTCCGTAGACCCTGATGACCTTACTCCCGGGGCAATAAAAGAGAGTGGGGCTAAAGTAGTAACTTATGGTGCCCCGGTTCAACCGGGGAATATGTTTATGATGGCTTATTTGGGGGAGACTGCCTTATTAGGGGTACCCGGTTGTGCTATGTATTATAGGACTACTATTTTAGATGTGGTACTGCCTCGAATTTTTGCAGGAGAAATTTTAACCAAAGAGGATTTTATAAAGATGGGAGAAGGAGGATTTTGTTTAAACTGCGAAGTTTGTCGTTATCCCCAATGTTTTTTCTGTCGGTGAAATAAAAAGGAGAGAAAAGAAGATGGATTTTTATAATGATATAAAAGAGAGGTTTTTTAATCTAATTAAAGAGAAGAATTTAATGTCTTCAAAAGTAGAAGTGATAAGTGCCCGAACATTAACACCTCAAGAGGTTATCGGAAAACCAGAGCGAGATGATTTTCCTTTATTAAAAGGGAAGGAAGTAATGATTCAAGCTGATTTTAAAGGAAGTTTAGGGCAGGCCTTTACTGATATGCCGGGAAATTATAGTGGCAGTTTACAGGAAACCTTAGCTATGTCCCTGGATAATAATTTTAAGAGGGCAGTTTTTATAGCTACTTTAAATGCTGTTTTGCGATACCTAAATTATATATCTAAAACAGTTCACTGCAAAGATAAAGAACCGGGAGATTGTGCTGCTCACCTGGTAGATTATATCAAAGAGCGATTTGGCAATCCCCGTATCGCTTTTATTGGGATGCAGCCAGCTATAGTGGAGGCCTTAGCAGCTCAATTTGAAATTAGAGTAGTAGATTTAGATCCAGATAACGTGGGGCAAAAGAAGTGCGGGGTATTAATAGAGGATGTTTTTCACACTAAAGAAATTTTATCCTGGGCAGATTTAATTGTGGCTACCGGCACTACTGTGGTTAATGATACTCTAACTTCGCTTTTAATAGAAAAGCCGATTATATTTTACGGAATTACTATTGCCGGGGTTGCCTATCTTAAAGGGTATGAACAATACTGTTTTTGCGGACATTAAAATAAATAACGAAAGAGGAAAATCAATGAAAAAAGTTTTTATATTGTTATTAATATTAGGATTATTGGTTTTTGCGTCCTTTGGGGAATGTGTTCCACTAAAAACGGCTCCTATCGGTATGGCGGTAGAATTTATGGACCATGCTGCCTCTGCCTATATAAGCCAGGACAAGGGTTGGTTTGAGGAAGAGGGTTTAAACTTAACATCTTATGAGAGCTATGTAACCGGTATGGCTTTGGCTTCTGCTTTAGC
>JBAUBA010000299.1:0-3321 GCA_049676265.1 Atribacterota bacterium | reverse complement strand
AGAAAGTTTGGTTGATTAAAAAAAGTATAAAACAATTTTTGGAGAGAAAGGAAAAAGCTTTCCATAAACTTTAAAAAATATCGTGGCTATTGAGAGAGGAAAAGAGTATATTAAAATTGGATAGATACTATTACTTGAAGAGAATTGAAGAGCAAACTGAATAACTGAATCTTCAAATATAGAAGGGAGGTGAGGACCTAAAAGAGTATATTACCAAAGAACTATGTAAATAAAAATCATATACATGGTTCTTGAGAAATATTAAATAATCAAGGAGGATGTAAAAATGTTTTCTCGTAAAAAAGTATTTGTATTGTTAATTTCAGTCATTACAATAGCAGCATTACTAATGGTTGGAGCTTCTTCTGCACTAGCAGCTGATACGATTATATGGAAATCTTCAGGTCATGGCCCTGCTACTGACCCATCTCAAATTTATCATGATAAATTATGCGAAGCTATTACTGAAGCCAGCGGTGGTCGCTTAGTAGTAAAGCCATTTGTCGGTGGTTCTGTTGTACCTGCTTATAAAGAACTTGACGCGGTAAATGAAGGTGTACTTCAGATGTGTTATACCTGTCCGATGTATAATTTGGATAAATGGCCGGCAGCCGGTTTAATTAGTTCAAGACCGGGCGGACTCCCTGGTGAAGCTTTAAGAACGTGGTTTAATTATGGCGGCGGAGCGGATTTAATGAATAAGATGATGGGTGATTATAATGTCATGACTTTCCCCGGGGCCTTATCTCCTTTGCCTGAAGAAGTTTTCTTTCACTCCAAGGTTAAGCTTGAATCAATGGAGGATATAAAAGGCTTAAAAGCACGTTGTATGGGTGATGGCGGAGAAATCCTTGCAAGAATGGGAGCAGCGACAGTAATTATACCAGGTGGGGAGCTTTATGAAGCTATGAAAAGAGGAACGATTGATGCTTTTGAGTATTCAACTTTAGCATCTAACTGGGTGATGCATTTCAATGAAGTAGCAAAATATGTTTATCTTTCCCCTACTCGAGCTCCCAGTGATCCTCAGTGCTTCTTTGTCAATAAGGATGCCTGGAACGAATTACCGGATGATCTAAAGAGATTAGTCCAGGATGAAATCGATAAATGGACTCAGGCACAACACGAATATCTGGTATATGAATCAGTCAAGGCAGTTGATAAATTCAAAGAAGCTGGCTGTGAAGTTTACAAAGTTCCTAAAGATATAGAAGATGCCCTTTCGGCAGAAGCTGCAAAATTCTATGAAGAAAAGTCAGTAAAAGAAGCGCCAATATTTGCTGAAATTTTTAATTCTATGAAGGCCTATGGAGAGGCCTACGGTGCTGTTCATTAATTTTTAGATTTCTTGAAACTATCAAATGTATGGAATGATAAAACTTTAATAAGGAGCGAAAAGCATGGCCATTTTAACAAAATTACTTAAATTAATTGATTCAATTAGTGAAAAAGCTGGATCTTTGGGGAAATGGTTTGCTTTACTCCTAGTATTGGTAGGCGCATATGATACCATTGCGAGACACTTCTTCAATGCGCCTACCATTTGGGCATACGATACTTTATGTATGTCGGGGGGTGCACTTTATTTAATAGGAGCTTCTTATACTTATTTGCATGAATCCCATACCAGAGTTGACCTATTTTATAATCTTCTTTCCTCCCGGGGAAAAGCCATAATGGATGTAATTTGTTCAATTCTATTTTTTTTCCCCTTAATGATCATTATGTTAAAACTTTCAATTACCTGGGCAATAAAGGCATGGAGGATCAATGAAGTTATGTTTCAAAGTTTTTGGTACCCGCTAGCTGGTCCCTACCGAACTATTTTTGCCCTGGGACTTTTTCTCCTAATTCTTCAAGGAGTTGCTAAATTTATCCGGGATCTATATTTTATAATAAGGGGCGAATCAATTGATTGAATTAAGTGCTGAAGTTGTAACTTTTCTTATGTTGGGGGGCGTATTTGCCCTTGTTTTAACAGGTTTTCCTATCGCTTTTGTGATTGGTAGTGTGGCTTTTATTGTTGGTATCTTGATATTTGGGCCGGATATTACCTATCATATTTTGTATAGTAGATTTTATGGTCTCTCATTAAACTATCCTTACTTAGCAGTTCCCCTTTTTACCTTTATGGGTGTTATTTTGCAACATTCTGGAATAACTAAGAATTTGTATGATAGCTTATACGAAGCCCTGGGGGACTTAAAAGGAGGACTTGCAATTGTTACCGTTATTTTTGGAACAATCCTGGCTACATGTTTAGGAGTTATTGCGGCTTCAGTAACCATATTAACTTTAATTGCTTTAGAGCCAATGATATCCAGGGGTTATGATAAATCCCTGGCTGCAGGCTCGATTGTTGCTTCCGGTACCCTGGGGATACTTATTCCCCCAAGCATTATGCTTGTAGTCTATGGGCCACAAGCAGGACTTTCTATAGGTCAGATGTTCATGGGAGCTATCTTCCCCGGTTTAATTCTTTCTGTATTATATATTGCTTATATCGTAATTCGATGTCGTATTAATCCTAAACTGGGACCTTCTACTTCTTCAGAACAAATTACAAAGTTTTCCATGGAAAAATTTATTAATCTTCTCAAATCTATGGTTCCGCCGGTGGTACTGATATTGGCGGTTCTGGGTAGTATTTTTACAGGTATTGCTCCTCCTACTGAAGCAGCCGCAATGGGAAGCCTTGCTGCAATCCTATTGGCTATAGTCTATAGAAAATTTAGTTGGAAACTTATTAGTCATGCATGTATTGAAACGCTAAGAGTAAGCTCTTTTGTTGTAATAATTGCTGCCCTAAGTTATGCTTTTGTTGGGGTATTTATGAGTGCAGGATCTGGTGAGGTTGTTTCTAATTTTATTCTATCTGTTCCAGGAGGGCGCTGGGCTGCTTTTACAGTTATTATGTTGATTGTTTTTCTTTTAGGTATGTTCATTGAATGGATTGGTATTGTTTTTATTATTGTCCCTATTTTCTCACCTATTATAATTAAATTAGGATTTAATCCTTTGTGGGCAGGAATGATGGTTTGTATCAATTTGCAAATGGCATTCCAAACACCGCCCATGGCGATGTCCATCTTTGTTTTAAAAGGAACTGCTCCACCTGAACTTGGTATAACAATAGGGCATATTATAAAAGGAGTTATCCCTTTTATACTTATAATTATGTTTACTTTAGTGATTTGTACGATATTCCCTGGAATTATTACCTGGTTACCGGAAAAAATGATTGGTTCAGCGTGGTGAGATGGTAAAAATATTTGATTCTTTGTTGCGAAGGTATATCTATGGATAAAAAAATTAATTTAG
>JBAUBA010000298.1:0-9114 GCA_049676265.1 Atribacterota bacterium | reverse complement strand
AATTCTGAAATTTCATCAAATGTATTATCAATGCCTGATTCTAATCCGATATTTCCCAGCTCCCGCATTCCCGGTGTATCTATGAGCATGGCACCGTTTTTTAATATATTTAAATGGCGGCGCGCAGTCGTATGTCTCCCCTTTCCGTCTTTTCCCCTGATAGCCCGGGTCTCAAACCGTGCTTCGGTCAAAAGATTATTTAATAAACTGGTTTTTCCCACTCCTGATGAACCAAGTAAACAAAATGTTTCACCGGGAACTAATAATTTTTCTACTTCACTTAAACCAGAATTAGTGATATTGCTAAAAGCCATTATCTGAAGGTCTGGCATTATTGTATGGATTTCGGATATCTTTTCTTCTACATTCAAAGGGGATAACAGATCATTTTTACTCAGCAATAAAATAGGGCGAATATTACTTTCATTTATCATGGCTAAATATCGTTCTAACCGCCTGAGATTATAATTGTCATCAAGTGACTGGATAATAAAAGCTGTCTCGATATTAGCTGCAATTAATTGAAATTCTATCTTTTTACCCGATGTTTTCCTTTTTAAGATGGTTTTTCTGGGAAAGATTTCACTAATTACGGCAAAAGAATCCTGGTTAAAATATTTGGCATAGACCCAATCACCTACTGTGGGATAATCCAACGGCGAATCAGCATCGAATTTAAATTTTCCGGTTACTTCCGCAAAAACATCTTTTTCTCCATTTCTAATAATATAACTATCCTTATTTACAGTAACAATTCTGGCTATTTGGTACTCGATTAATTTTATAGGATCAAGCTTGCTTTTAAACCAATGAATAAATCCTAATTCTTCTAATTTCATGAGTTATTCTCCCTAAATTATCACCCTAAATTTTAACATTCAACCGATAAAAATAAATAACCGGGGCGAGAAAAGTCATTTCTTTTACAGAATTTTATTGCAAAATTTCTCATTTGCATGAATCAAGCAAAATATTCATTGCTTTTTTCTCTTTATTCGATATCTCTACTAATATTTCAGAAGCTTTATAAATATATTCAATATCCTTCGTATCCCCTGCTTTTATAAACAATTTTGAAACTGCTCTCCACAGCCGGGCAATATCGACAAACATCTCGTGGGATTCCTTTATTTCTTCTACTTTTAATATCTGATAACTTTCTTTAAGAAAGTCTCTATAAAGATTTCTAAACAGCGCGCCTACGGTACCGGCTTTTTCCATTAACATCGCAGTTGTTTTAAAATCTCCCTCAACGTCTTTGCTTCGCTTAAACCATTTTATTATTTCCTTGCTGGTCTTTAATATTCCTTTATAACTAATATTCTGTATGGGGGGATCCAAATAATTTTTAGCATTATTACTTATAGCCTGAATAATCTCTTTCTTTAGGTCATATTTTTTATCAGTGGCTTCAATGGTGTAAGAAAGATTTTTAGAGGACATGGGTCCTCTTTCATTCCTGGCCAGCTCAAGGTTCTTTAAGGAGGTTTTAACCAATCCGCCCTGCTGCATGGTATCAGCCAGATAAGCACTATTTTCATCATATCCATACATCGCCGCATAATGACCGGCAAAATGAAATTTATTGGTAAAATAATCCAGATGATAGCAATCCAGCTTTATTCCCACCGGAGTCCCTGAATCAATGTTTTCTTTTACATTTTTCCAGGCTTTTTTTGGTGAAGACGTTTCCCGAACAATCAATTTTAAATTGAGGTGCCGGGTAATATTTTGGGTCAGTAAATCTGTTTTTATCCTTCCTCCGATAAAAGGGAAATCCATTGTTTTCATATTCCAAATAATAAAGTTCAATCCTTCGCCTAACCCAAAAAGCATGGGCTCGGATAAGTTAATTCCTTGATTAAGAAGCAAGCTGCCTGTTGCAGTTGTTTCACAATGTTGACCTTCAAATGGTTTAAAATTTTTAATTAGCACTTTCTCCGCCCTCCTCTGCCATAATCATTTAACAATTTTAATTTTACATCTATTCAGAAATATTTTAAATTTTTGTTATTTTCCACCAAAACATCTTTTCATTTTCTTTATATTTTTCCATTCCAACTTTTTCCAAAACTCTATGGGATGGAAAATTATCCTTTTCGGTTTCAGCAATAACTTCGGTAACATGGTTAAAACTAAAAGCCCAATTTATTAATTCTTTTACTGCTTCTGTCATATATCCTTTGGATCTGTATTCATCCTGCATTCCATAACCGATTTCTGCTCTCCCTTTTTCATCAGGACAACCTTTAAAACACAATCCTCCTATTATTCTGTTTTCTTTTTTTAATACTATCTCCCAACTGGTAAACCAAAGATAATCTTTCTTATTTTCTAATACCATTTCAAGAGAAGTCCTCATAGCTTCACTCAACGGTTTTTCCAGTTCCGTATCAGTAATTTTTACTCCCAGATTCCACTCCATCTTCCGCCGATCTTCAATTGAATATCTTAAATTATTAGCATCAAGAGGAATCAATTTTAACTTTTCAGTTTCCAGAATAAACATCTTATTTCTCTTTTTCTCATTCATTTTTAGCCCTTAAAGAGGTAAATAAAAAAATAGAAAGCCATTACCACAGACAAAGACAATTTAATAAAAACTGCTGTCATACTTCCGATAAAAGTGGCCAGGCCAGCTTTTAAAGCCATTGAATTTTCTTTGCCGGCGATAAGTTCTCCTACAATGGCACCGATAAATATGCCTAAAATCATTCCGAAGGGAGGAAAGAAGATAATGCCGGCCATCATCCCTAATATTGCTCCCCAGATTCCGTATTTGCTGGTACCGTATTTTTTAGCTCCCAACAAAGGGAGAAAATAATCTCCCAGGGAGACTACAATAGTTAAAATAGCAAGCTTGGCTAAAAAACTATTACTAAAAACCGGTTCTTCTTTGGCAAATTGGAGCAATATAAGGGCAGCATAACTAAGGGGAGGTCCGGGAATTGCAGGAAAAATGCAGCCAATTATTCCTATAACAGTACAAATTATTCCTAATAAAATTAAACCATATTCCATCGCGCTCAGTATTCCTTTCCTTTTTCATTCTTTTTCTCTAAGTCTATCATATTTCCCCGTAAGCAGCTATCTTAATGATTTATCTATTTCTTAACTATTTTTTCATACATATTTATTACAGAGGACAGTTCTATTTTTTATTGAAAATTATTTAACTTTGAAAAAGTAGAATGGTTCCCTTTTTTTCACAAGCAGAAAAAACAGGATTAATTTTTATTTCTCTGGCCGAGGATTGTGTATGATAACGGTACAATTTTATCCTTCTCTAAACCTTCAAGGGCTGCGGATACATCATGCGGATACTCGACAAACTCCTTAATTACAATTTCATTGGAGCCTATAGCAGTTATAATATTAGATAGTTTGTGGGCAAATGATGTAAATGTCTTGGATTTGTATGTCGTCTTTCCGATGTAGTCAGCACCATTATTGTCAATCCATGGTGTATCCCGGAAATATTTATAGGCAATTTTATAGGGATTCGCCGCTTCATAGAGAGGTTCATCTTTCAATGCCAGTAGATTAGTAAAAGGGTGAATTTCATAAATTACGAGATACCCTTCCGACTTCAACATCCTTCCAACTAATTCAAACAACCTTCCAAGATCATGAAGCCAGGTTAATGCCCCTGCGGTGAATAAGATCAAATCAAAACTGTTATCATATTCAGTATCAAGATCATAAATATTAGTCCTTACGAATCGACAATTAAGATTGGCAGATTTAGCAATTGCCCTTGCCTCTGCAATAAACTCATCCGAGATATCAAAACCAACACCCGTCGCACCTGTAGTGTTCACTATTGACAGCAGTTCGCGTCCGTTATTACAACAAAGCTGCGCAACAGTTCTACCGGATAATGAAATCTTATTTAGAATAGATGATAGTGTGGTATCCAACATAGAGTAGTTTTTATTCTTAAACAATACAGTATAATCTACTTTTCTGTTCTTTCTATGCACACTAGCTGCTTCGTTCCAAGCTTCCCTGTTCTTCTCGGAATAATTATCTGCCTTCATATATTTTTTCCCTCCTTCATTGATAAATTTAGCGTGTTCCTCTTGCCTCTATTTCCTCAGTTAAAAGGATTCTCTATTAGCGTAATATCTTTAGTTGTCGGATTAAGACTAACCATACAACCTAAAGGTAAAATTAACTTCGGATCAGTGTGACCAAAGTCCATATCAACAATTACAGGAATATCACTCACCTTAAACTCATCCCTTATTATACTTAAGATAATTTTGTTAAGTTCCTTTTTTTCTTTAAGCGAATAATCTTTTGCCCTACCAAAAACAACACCTTTTACCTTCTCGAGTATTCCTTGAATACCATAATTCCTTAGCATATATCCTACTCGACTGGGCAAAGGTTTTTCTTCGGATGTTTCCAAAAACAAAACCTTATCATGCCAGAAAGTTTTATCCGGCCAATAATCGGTTGATTTGATGAATTCTAAAACTTCGATACAGCCACACCAAAGGCGACCCTGGGTCATTTCTTTTCCCTGCAGGAAAGTCCAGCCACTTTCATTATTGAAAAATTCGGTACACTCTCCCAGGGTATCCTTATTACTCCAATCTTTATAGCCATTAGTCCACTTGGTGTAAGAAGTATAAGTATAAGGGAAATGATCTGTAAATAAAATCCTTTTAATATGTTCTATATACTGAGAAGGAAGATGTTTGAGTTGTGCAAATCCAGCCATTACCGAAGGGCCGTAAAATGTTACCATTCCTAAATAATTCAGATAAGATAAGAAGGTGGTAGCATCTGAAAAACCCATAATAAGCTTTGGATTCTTCTTGATTACATCAATATTTAAATACTTTAGAATTCGTACAGATTCATAACCTCCTGTGGAAGTGATAATTCCATTAATGCTGTTATCTGCAAAAGCTTGATTTATATCCTCTGCGCGCAATTTTGGATTTTTATATAGTTCATCGGGAGACATCCTTGCAGTCGGCATTTCCACTATTTCAAAACCAAATATCTCTTTCAAATTCTTTAACCCCAATTCATAATTATCAGGGAATAAAAATGGAAGTCCATTTGAAGGTGAAATAATTGCAATTTGTGATCCTGGTTTAATTTTCCTTGGTTTTATCAAAATACATCTCTCCTTTTCTTTCACTCTCTGTCACAGGAATTATGAAAGTATTTCTCAGTATTTTAGAACACCTGTATGCATAATCAACTTCCAACCATCTTTCATTTTTGTATAGCCTTTACTGACAGTACCTTTCCAATGAGATTCATTACCATCTTTATCCCGCCATAATGTGTCTATTTCTACGACGGTAAAAGCTCCGTCGCCCTGTTCAGAGATTTGTATTTTTACTGTATTCCTATTATTATGAATTAATTCATGGGTATTAAAAAGGGCTTGCCAGTTATCTTTCCAGCGTTTTCTGTTATACCTGCCAAAGGGGAATATCCAATCAACAGGATTATGTGCATTCTCATTTTCAGGCCAGGGCCAAACCATATCGGGGTGAAATATCGATACCAATGTTTCCGCGTCCTTTTCATTCCATGCACGGGTCTCACGATCAATCATTTCTTGAATCTGTTCTTTAATTGTCTCCATTTTTTTCCTCATAACATATTATTATAAAGTATTTATATTATAAAATTTGCTGCTATCATTTTAATTCCTGATCCACTGAAAATCTCTTTTTACCAGTCATAATTTGTTGTTATTTGAAATTATTAAATATTATGTAACAAAGATTAATAAAAGTCAATTTATAAAAAATTATCGTCTTTCTGGGTAAAATTTTATACCTCCCAAGAAAGGTCAATGGTTAGAACTTTTCAAATTGTATTTAAACTTCAACATTTTAAAAAATTAAAAATTTGGATTAAGATTATAGAGTACTACCACTTATTTAAATAAATTGTTTCTATTATTTTTTTACAAATGAGAAAATCCTGGCCTTTCTCCCGGAATAAACAAATCCTTCTCTTTCCACTTCACTAGTCAATTTTTTCTCTGATCCCCTGGTCTTCTCAAATGAAAGCACACCCTCGGGTTTTAAGATTCGATACAATTCGGATATCAAATTTTCCAGTCCACCGGCGATATAACGAAGACCAAAAACAAAAGCAAGATCAATACTTTGATCCGGTAATTCGGTATCAGATGCATTGGCAAGAATAGGATTCACATTTTTAATTCCCTCTCTCTCTACCTTTTCTTGAACTTTTTTTATTGCCAGCGGATGTGTATCTACCGCATAAATAGAACCCTCTTCTCCCACTATTTTTGCTGCAGGAATGGTAAAGAATCCTGGACCACATCCCACCTCTAACGCCTTTTGACCTGATTTTAGTCCAGCTGCTTTTAAAAGCCGATATGGATTTCTAAAAATCAGGAGAAGTGGATTATCATGCATTAAAGATATTATTCCGAAAGCAAAATTTGAATGATGATATCTCTCTTCAATTTTATTGTTCATTTTCTCTATCTCCTTTTATTTGCTTACTTTTTTATTACTTCCAATACTTGCAAGTATTTTCAACGCAATTTTTTTAATAATACCTATCTTAACTATTACTCTACCCTTTTTCTCATCACCAACAACCACTACTCTACAGCCCCTCAGCAAACCAATTGATTTTTTTTGAGTCCATAAATCTACGCTGAGCCCCAATATTAATGATAATCGGGACAAGAATTTTTAATTCCTCTCTTCCTTTCTCAGTTATTCTAAAGTAATCTTGAGATGATTCTATAAGACAGTCTTTTTCCAGGTGGGCATAAATACTTTCATAATCCTCATCCTTCAACCCTATGGGATATCTCCTTCCAAAACCTTTCTTAACCCGCTCAAGATTTTCCTGTTTGGTCATTTCTTGCAGATTAAAGAACCAGAGACTTACAAATGCTCCCCGTTCTGGTAAAGCTTTAAGATGGCTTTCAAGAAATTTCGAGAACTTTTCTAGTTTAGGATCTTTGCCTTGCATCACCTTGTTCGATTCCCTAATAAGCTCATAGCCACCTAAGATTATAAAAAAAGAGACGACTGCTCCGGCGATGGCATCAAGCACCAAGAATTCCATGGTTGCTCCCAGAAGTCCGATTAAAACAGCGACTGATGACCAGATATCTGTTTTGGTGTGATAGGCATCAGCTACCAGCGATATACTTCTTGTCCGTCCACCGACATAAAACTTATAGAATGAGAAAAAGGCATTGACGGCAATATTAACTACTATGGTAACCAAGGCGATAGTTTGAAAATGTATCTGGGCAGGCTGAGAGATCTTGGTTATCGATGTAAAGGCTATGAAGACACCGATACCGCAGAGGATTATCCCACCGATAAGAGCAGCTTGTGCTTCTCTATTAATCTTTATCCCAATCCAGGTAATTGCTGAGGCAATTATATCAACAGCAGTATGAATTGCATCCGCAATAAGACCAATGCTTCCTGAAAGGAAACCGATAATAAATTCCAGGGCTGACAGCCCTACATTTCCACACAAGGAATATACGGCACAAGACTCTTTAGAAAAACGTCTTGTATAGTATCGTTTGATATCTTTTTCCTTTTTACCTAAAGCGTCTAAGCCTTTTTCAGTTATCTCATATTTATCTGAATATTTTATCAAATCTTCGTTTATTATTCGGTCCAAATTAATATCTATGAGCTCATTATTTACCTGCCAGTAGCCTATATACATATCGCAAAGTTTTTCTATAAGTTCTTGCTTTGTTCTATTGCTTAATCGCAGTAAGCGCAAGATGTGCCACCTGAGATTCTTTTTTAGCTGAGAGTCCTTGATTTTCAATCGCTCTTTTTGCATATCAACTACCAGATATAATCATATTTAGCACCTAATTTCTTATAATTTTCTTCTTTTTTCACCCCACTTGGATGCTCCAATAAATATTTATAAGTATTTTTAATTAAAATTTCTCCCTGACGAATTATTTTAAAACTCCCCAACTTACTCATTTTTTCTACTCCTATTTTTAATATTGAATCATTATTCATTTATAATGAAAAAAAATTAACGGTGAAATCCACTCACCCCATAAAAAAATTGATATGTTAATAGTTTTAACATATTTTCCGCCCATTGACTTCCTTGATAATGTCTGGCAATCTCTAACAATCCTTCGATAAAATTATTAGCTAAAATATGATAGAACGCTTCATCAATTTTAAAAATCTGACTATTAACTTTAGGACTTAATTGTCGCTTGATATGCTCTTTAGTAACATTAATAATCTGATCTTCCGCTTTTTCAAACCTTGTCCCCTTACTGTGGTCAATTAAAATTAAAAAAATCTCCCGCTTCTGGCTTAGTAATTGCAAGATAAATGCAGATTCCTGTTCAAAAAGATTAGCCGGATCACCTATTTTCGAATCTCTTTTTTCTTCGTTTTCAATTAATTGGATAATTTCTTTATAAATAGGTTCCACGATAGCAGCGAATAGATCTTCCTTGTTGTTATAATAACTATAAGTCAACCCGACCGAAACTCCTGCTTTCTTAGCAATATCCTGCATCTTTGCCTTTAAAAACCCTTTTTTATAAAACTCTTTAATGGCTGATTGATAGATTTTTTCTTTCACGTTCTCTTTTAAAACCTGCATCAAATTGCACTCTCCAATATTCCTATATTGAATTATCATTCATTTTTGTATAAATTATAACATAGTTTTTATTGTTGTCAAGGGAAAATCGAAAAAAATTTTAAAAATTACTGAATTATGGAGCTATCGACAATTACCCATGGTTTACTTTGTTAGTGTAAACTTTAGTGAGGTACCTTAAAAAAGGTAAGAACAGTTATCGCTTTTGTTTTCCTATCTTCTTTTTCTTATGGTACTTTCTTTGTTTTTACTCGATACTCGATACTTTCTTTTCTCTTCTAGTCTTTGCATTATAAATATACACATGATAGAATATATTACGACTTTTCAATAATCTTAAAAAATTATTAATCTTAATGTTTGTGGATGTTTATAGAAATGAAAAATAAACAAATAAATAATCTAAGAAAAGAAAGTTATTCTTTAAAAACTCAGACCTTGGGTGAAGAAATTGCTAACAGTATTACGCATGGCGTTGGA
>JBAUBA010000297.1:0-6803 GCA_049676265.1 Atribacterota bacterium | reverse complement strand
GGGGGAAACCTGGGAACCGGCAATCCCCATAGAGACACCGCCGATAGAAAGATAAGATTTGCCTTTCATGGTAGCAACAGCCAGTCCGGCTTTAGTGAATTGTAGCAGTTTTTGTTCTACATCTTCTGGGATACTGTTATCATTTTGATCCTGGACATCTTTACCGTAGATACTAAAAGCCGGTAGTCCTATCTGGTCATGACCGGCAAGGGCAGCAGAGAGATACACTGCTCCCGGTCTTTCAGTTCCGTTAAATCCCCAGATAGCTTTGGGGATAAGAGGATCCATATCGATGGTCTCCATGCCATAAGCCCAACAGGGCGTTACGCTTAGGGATACTCCTACGCCTTCTTGGGCGAATTTATCGGCACATCTGGCGGCTTCTACTACACCTCCGATGGTGGCATCAGAGATTACGCATTCTACTGGTAAGCCATTAGAATGTCTTAAGTTTTTTCTAATCAAATCTGCGGTAGACTTCGCCATGCTCATAGTTTGCTTTTCAAGTGATTCTCTAATCCCCTTTCGACGTCCATCGATAATGGGACGGATACCGACCTTAGGAAGACTTCCGGGTAGTCTTTTCTGGATATTTGGCATTATTTAACCTCCTTAATTATTAAAACTAACTCAAAAAAGTTAAAATCTTGAATTTACTTTCTTTGTCACATTTCAAAACAATGGTGATTTAATTCGCTTAGAGTTTTCGATATATTAAATTATAAAAATTATTATAATCATTAAAAAATTAGGTATTTTTATTCTAATACTGACAAATCATTTTGTAAAGATTTATATCCCGGGATTAAAAGCAAAATATACAATAAAAACAATAACGGAAATAATGGTATATGATGTCAGTGAATTATTTACATATAATCTCTCCTTCTTATAGTTTTGTGGTATATAAATTGGGATAATAAACGGGGGAGGTAAAATAAAAAGTGTAAAAAGAGCTGCTTTAAACACTTCGCCTAACCCTAGTATTCTATCTATAAATATCCCTCCTAAGAATGCCATCGGTATTAATACAACCGACCTTGCAATTAATAGAACCAGGAGATCTTTTAAAAAACCTTCTTGAAAATGTATCCCGTAACCTACTACGAGCAATATCAGGGGTATAGTAAGTTGTCCTAAGAGTTTAATTGTACTTATTACTGCTTCCGTAACAGTAAAATCATATAAGAATTTCTCTAATCCTGTTAGATTAAAAAATATTCCAAAAAATATGGCTATAATAACAGGAGATTTCAGAAAATTTCTGATCAATTGCTTGATATCCTGCGTTCCATTTCTTTTTGATAAAAGCAAGGATACAAAAATAAACCAGATAAAACACTCATGCCCCAAATCCATAATAGCCAGATAACCTATCTTTTCTAAGCCGTATGCACTGCCAAAAAGCCCTACTCCCAACATTCCGTATTCAAATCCTGTCACCAGAAACGGAAAATACTCATGCTCAATATGAAAACGTTCTTTTAAAAATCTTCCGTAGCAGATCATAAACAGACAAAAGAAAAACATCAAAACAAATATCGCAGTGTATGAAAACTTTATTTCTATGCTGAGAAAGGAAATAAATAATAGACAAGGCAAAGTAATATTTACAACAAGTTTTTTACTCTCTTCAATAGTCTTCTCTGAAAGAAAATTTTTAACCTTGATTAAACGACCTAAAAATATTAGTAGAAGTATGGGGATAATCTGGCGGAAAACTTGCAGAATACTATTCACAACGACCTCCTCTTTCCTTAGTAATTAAGCTAACATTCTCCAAATATGGACTTAGGCCCTCTTTAGTACAATAAAGGCTTAACCACAATCGTCTTAATGTGTCTCATGTTTTCTTATTTTAACTGTAAACATAATAAAAAAATTCCTATTTATCTCTCTTTATGGTAGAGAGAGATAAATTCTTCTGCTTCTTGAAGCCAAGGCATAGAATTAGATGCTCCATATCGTGTGCCCACAATCGTAGCTACTCCATTTGCAAAAGTAAGAATTTCTATTAACTTTGATGTTGAAAGATGTAAAAAGTTTTCACATTTTAATAATCCATATATAATAGCGCCCATAAAGGCATCTCCGCAACCAGTTGTTTCTTTAATTCTTATTTTATCAAAAGTAGGCATATGCATAAATTGTCCCTTATAATAACTTAGCACTCCATTCCTGCCAAGAGTAACTAAGATTAAAGAAGAATTAATTTTATTCAATATTTTTCTTAAGCCTTCTTTTACATCTGTTAAACCGATAATATATTTCAAATCATCATCACTCATCTTTAAAATATCAACTATTTTAGATATCTTAAAAAACATATTCAAAAAATCTTTTTTATCTTTTATTAATGATGGTCTTATATTGGGATCGAAAGAGGTAATTACCTTCTCTTTATAAAACATATTCAATAGTTCCAAATAAGCATCTGAAGCAGGTTTTTCAAGCAAAGAAATTGAACCAAAATGATACATAGAATAATTCTTGGGATTTATGTCTCTTACCTCAGGAATGGTCAACATTATATCAGCTGCGTGATCTCTGTAAAATCTAAATTCAGGTTTTCCTTCTCTATTTACTGCTACAAATGCGAGAGTGGTTTTTAAGTTAATATCTCTTTTTAGACATTCGGTATTTATTTTTTCTCTTCCTATAATATCCATCAATCCTTGGGCAAATTCATCTCCCCCTATTTTTGTTAAAAAGGATACTGGGACTCCCAGTCTTCTCAAAGCAACAACAACATTAAAAATAGAGCCGCCAGGCCTTTTTTCAAATAAGACACTATGATCAAGTCCTTTGCCCACTTCTTTTGAAATAAAATCAAGCAAGATTTCTCCTCCACAGAGGACTGGTTTCAACATCTAATTACTCCCTCACATATAAAATATCATTTTCAAATTACACCCTTTTTTAAAATTATATTTGCATAAAGTGCTCGCTCGCTTGTTGCCATAATGAAAAAAACATTGTCTGCCCTATTATAGAAGTCGTATCTTTCCATAATAACAATTTTACTATCCTTTGTTTTCTCTTTTATAATCTTTCTATATTCCTTCCAAATAACCGGCTTTTCTTCTTTGCCATTATCCATGAAAATGATATTTTCTTCAACAAATGTATCAAGAGGTAAAAAATTCAATATAGCTTCTAATAATTCTGGAATACCAAGACCATCTGCTCTTACCACGGGAATCCCTTTGCTCTCGGTGGGATAGTTACCGTCGGCAAGCAATATTTCGTCTCCATGCCCCATTTTCATAAGCATATACATCAACTCAGGAGATATTATTGGGGGAATTTTCTTTAACATTAAATCACCTCTTCTTTCTTTTATAAATTTTTTTGACTTTTCTGCTGATTTATAAAAAATGTAAGTTTAAAAAGATCTATTCTTCCTTTCTTCGCCTTCTAAGTTGGTCAATAGAAACTGTCATCACCAGAATAATCCCTACCACAATTCTCTGCCAGAATGGATTTACACCAAGTAAAACTGCCCCGTTGTATATAGTCGTTACTGCTAATGCACCTACAAATATAACCGAAGGGGTTCCTTAGACAGCATTTTTGAGTTAAGGCAAATTTTATATAAATTATTGTTTGTAGAATGAATAAAATTAGTTTACGATAAACCGTTATCTCATCAAGCCATTGAAGAATATCCGGAAATGAAAGATGTTTATTATAGCATTCATAAAGATATGGTTGAAGAAAACGAAACAATTTTCTGCTTTTTCATGATTGCTTTCCACGGCGGAGAATATCCAGATACACCGCAAAAATAATGATGAAGCCGGTGATAACGATCTGCCACTCTTGCGGTACGGACAGGATGCGCAGGCCGTTGGTGAGCGTGCTGATAATAAACGCACCGATGATGGTGCCCAGTATCGTTCCTTCTCCACCGCTTAAGGAAGTGCCGCCGATGACAGCCGCGGCGATGGCCTCCAGTTCGTAGCCCAGCCCCAGCGAGGGTTGGGCAGAATTCAGTCGGGCAGCGATGACCACACCGGCAATGCCGATAAAAATCCCGGCGACTGTATAGATGGCTGTTTTCCAGAAAATAATATTCACACCGGATAACTGGACTGCTTTTTCATTGCTGCCGATGGCATAAGTATACCGTCCTAATATGGTCTTGGAAAGGATCAGGCTGGCAATCATCGCGGCGCCGAACATGATCAGTACGGCATTGGGAATTTCAAACCCGGGAATGATTTTACCCAGGATTGAACCCATGGCAATGCTGCTGACTGACTTATCCATGTCAAAATAAATGGGGCTAAGTTTAGAAATGACCAGCGAAAATCCTCTGGCCACGTTCAACATGCCCAGCGTGGCAACAAATGGCGGTAATTTAAATTTAGAGACCAGGACGCCATTGAAAAAACCAGCCGTACTCCCGGTCAATATGCC
Source organism: Atribacterota bacterium (assembly GCA_049676265.1). GTDB lineage: Bacteria > Atribacterota > Phoenicimicrobiia > Phoenicimicrobiales > Phoenicimicrobiaceae > Sediminicultor. The sequence continues at coordinate 2,381 of JBAUBA010000297.1, read as the reverse complement.
TGCCATGACTCCCAAGGGAACGGGCAGATTCCAATAAGTGATAAATACACCGGTCATAACCGCCGACAGTGTCATGACCGTACCCACTGATAAATCAATACCACCGGTAATGATAATAAAGGTCACCCCGATAGCCAGAAGGCCGTTAACAGCGGTAGAAATGAGTATTCCGATCACATTCCGGAAGGTGAAAAAGTAAGGGGATGCCAAAGAGAAACCAATAAAAATGATGAGTAAAGCCCCGAAAGCCATTAATCTCTGTATGGTATCTGACCGTGCTTTTTTCTCTTTAGTGATGATTTCAGTTTTCATAAGCATATTCATTCATTCTCCTAGTTATTTGATACATTTACATCATTTCGAAGGGTCGCTAATTGCATGATGCTTTCTTGGGTTGCTTCTCCATAGTCCAGTTCACCGGTAACCCGGCCTTCACACATCACCACGACCCGATGGCTCATACGAAGAATTTCCGGAAGCTCCGAAGAAATCATAATAATTGATTTGCCCTGATGAGCCAGGTTATTCAATAATCGATAAATTTCGCTCTTTGCCCCAACATCAATGCCGCGGGTAGGTTCATCGAATAATAGAATACCGGTATCTTTGGCCAGCCATTTGCCAACCACCAATTTCTGTTGGTTGCCGCCTGAAAGATTCTTGACTTTCTGATTCAAGCTGGGGGTTTTTATGGATAACTTGTCAACGATGCCTTTCACAATTTCGCGTACTTTTATATTTTTTATCCACCCTAAAAAACCGGTTAGTTTGCTAATGATGACCAGCGCTATATTGGTTTCTACATCCAACCCCAGGCACAATCCATATTGCTTCCGGTCTTCAGACAGGTAACCAATATCATGGCTCACGGCATCGCTCGGGCCTTTGATTTTGACTTTCTTGCCCTTCACAATAATCTCCCCTGAGTCGAAAGAGTCCGCTCCAAATACAGCGCGCGCCACCTCCGTACGTCCGGCGCCCACCAAACCGGCAAAACCCAATATTTCACCCCGTTTTAGACTGAAGTTAACATTTTTAATCTCGTTTCCCCGGTTGAGGTTTTTTACTTCCAACACTATTTCCTGGCTGGGATTCTCGGGAATTTCAGGTGAAGATTCGTAAATGACGCGACCCACCATCATTTTGATGATATGGTCAATTTTGACCCCTTGTGTTGAAACCGTATCCACATACAAACCATCACGCATCACGGTAATGCGGTCAGAAATCTGTTTGAGTTCTTCCAGCCGGTGAGAGATATAGATAATTCCCACACCCTTATCCCGAAGCTGGCGAATGATACGGAACAGCTCTACAATTTCCACCTGAGCTAATGCCGCCGTAGGTTCGTCCAGAATAAGCACATCGGAATCAAAAGAAAGCGCTTTGGCAATTTCAACCATTTGCTGTTTGGCAACACTCATATCCACAACCTTGGTGCGAGGATTCAGCTTCAGGTGCAGCATATCGATGATTCCCTGAGCCTTGTCGTTCAGGGCATTTTCATCCAGTATGATCCGTGCTCCCCGAACCGGTTCACGGCCGATAAAAATATTTTGAGCCGCGGTCAGATGGCGCATCAGGTTAAGTTCCTGGTGAACCATACTAATCCCCAGACGCTGTGCTGCCCGGGGGTTGGGAATATGCACTTCCTTGCCCTTATAAAAAATTCGCCCGGCGTCTTTTGAATATACGCCTGCGACGACTTTCATCAAAGTGGATTTTCCGGCACCATTTTCCCCGACCAGAGCATGCACTTCTCCGGCTTTTAATTCAAACCGGCATTTTTTAAGGGCATCTACACCAGGAAAAGACTTATCAATTCCCTCCATCAAGAGCAGGACATCATCCATGGGCCATCCTCACCACTAAAAATTTCACTTTGAGCATATATAATTCCGCGAAAATAAAAGATTAATTTTATTGATAAACAGATCAATAGTTATTTATATAATGAGAGGCTGCTCATGTCTTTTTGGACAGCCTCTCATTATTATTATAATATTTTAGTTTATTCGTTTATTCTAAGGTGTTTCTATTTATAGAGCAGCGCTGCAATTACCGGGTCATCAATGTTGGTGCTGTCATACCAGTGGAAACCGGTGTCGATGAATAAAGGAAGTGTTTCGCCTTTATAAGCTTTTACCGCCGCCTCGACAGCCTTGTAACCAATACCGATGGTGTCCTGGGTGATTGCGCCGGCTAGAAGGCCGGATCGGATGGCTTCCATCTGTTGTTGGCCGGAGTCATAACCGATAACCACCAGCTCGCCCTTCATTCCAAATTCTTGCACGGCATTCATGACACCAATGATTGAGCCCTCGTTGGCACCAAAGAAGCCTTTAAGCTCAGGGTTGCCCTGAATGACAGCTTTGGCCAGG
>JBAUBA010000296.1:0-3670 GCA_049676265.1 Atribacterota bacterium | reverse complement strand
GCATCTCATTCGCCATAATATTGGAAGCTGTTGTTGCTGCATCTCCAGGTACAATAAGACTCGAGCGAGCAAGTTGACCGATGATACCGAATACGATGATACCTAGATACAGGAATACTGCGACTCTTGAGGTCTTTTTGATTGAATTCATTTTTTATCTCCTTTTATAAATTATTTAACAAAATCTTCTATATAAAGACTATTGATTTTATTTTTTAATAATAATCCTGCTAAAACAACAGACCAAATTTGAAAAGTATAAACCGCAATCCTTTCAAGTAAACCCATGATCTCAATTCCTTTTACTGCAATAATCACAGATAAAATCCCAAAAATAAACATGATAATAACTGAAATAAAACTATAATTTCTAAATCCTTTCCATTGTTTTTTCCTATAAAGCCCTATCCCGATAAAAGGCAAAATTAAAAATGTAAATATTAAACTAATTCCAACTAAAACTAAGTGCATTATTCCTGGAAATGTTGATTCTGTTCCAATAGGATCTTGGGGAAAAAATGTTCCAGTAAAAATATTAAAAATTCCAATCATTAAAAGCATTAATCCACCAAAAAATATTAATTTGCTTTTCTTAAAATTTATCATTATTCCAAGACCAAACAGAAAACTAAATATCGCTGAAATTAATAAAAGAATAGCACCTAAAATATAGGTACTTCCTGCTTTTGTTAAATCGCTCACAGTATTAATAAAATAATTATAATTTGGAGTAACTATACCTCCAACAATATCATTTAATAAATAAAAAAATGGGGCAAGAATTCCTCCATAAAGTAAAGCCTTTTTTAGTTTCATCCTATTCCTTTAATTATATTCTTTTTTATGCTTGTATAAATAAAGCATCCTAATAAACCATAGATCATGATTAAGGGCAAAAGAATTGAAAATGAAATATATTTATCAGGAGTCAAAGTTATTGCAGTTCTTTCTATAAACACTGCATAAAGAATTGTTGCAGGCCAATAAACTGATATTGCTAATGCTCCAAACATAGAGTATAATCCCCACTTTCTTCTTTTAATTAATCCAATAATCCCTAAGACTAGTAACGGAATATAAAAAATAGTATCTCCAAAAGCATATCCTTTAAGAAAAGCAACACCAACATCCCCAACTTCTTCACTAGATTCTTGCAATCCCCATGCAACAGTTAATTTATAATTAAACAAGGAGAGAGTTTGACCTAACAAGAACATAATGACTAATATGATTGCTATAGAAATTAATACCAAAAAGCCAAAACCTTTTTTCATTTTTCTTCTCCTGGTAAATTAAATCCTTTGAGTATTAACCATATCGCTAGAACAACTTCGTTTGATATTATTGGAAGATATAAAATCATCGACCCAGGAATAAGGCCAGTTATTTCTAATAAGTTTGCTAGTATTAACAATATTGATGCAATAAAACCCCATACTGATAACCATCTAGGAATAAGTTTTGATTGATACAATAGATAATAAAAAAACAAAGCAGCTACGGCAAAAATATATCCATGACCTACATAAATTCCATCACGTATCCCAAGTAATAAATTGCTATGAGATAAAAATAAAATTCCAGCAATAATCATAAGCCCACCTTCAATACTCCTGAAAACAATGTACCAAAAAGATGCTTTTTCGTTATAAGGTTTAAAGAGTGGAAACATTAAAACTGCAATAAGAATAACTGCAATTCCACTAATTACCTCAAAAAGCATTACTATTATCTTTGATTCTGTAATACTACTAGCTAAAACACCATATGCTATTAGAATTAATGCTCCTACAATTATTGCGGTCTTTCTGTATGAATCCATTTTTTTTCTCCTTTTTCTTTTGATTATTTAAATTGTCCTGTGCAGTTATTATGTTAGATTTTGCCATTATGTTCCAAAGTTATGACGACTCTTCCCCGGGCGTGTCCTTTTTCATAATATCGAAAAGCCTCAGGAACCTCATTCAATATATAACATCTATCTATGACCGGTGTTAACTTTCCCGCCTTGAGAAGTTCCTCAAATAGTTCTCTTATATTCCTACTTGGTCCCTTTGGGAACATCGGAATCATTTTCCGGCTTCCGGTCATCGAAATCCACAATCCCAGGAGCGCAAGAGTCGGAGAAAAGTTGGTTGTAACGTAAATTCCTTTAGGGCTTAATGCGCACTTACAGTCTGAAAACGAACTCTTACCCACAGCATCAAAAATCAGGTCGTAATACACTCCTTTTTGAGTGAAATCCTCCCGGGTGTAATCAATGACCCGGTCTGCACCAATCGAGCGCACCAGATCCAAATTTCTGGTGCTGCACACACCGGTTACCTCTGCTCCAAACGACTTGGCAATCGGCACCGCAAGTGTGCCCACGCCACCAGAGACACCGTTAATCAAAACCTTTTGCCCTGACTTCATCTGTCCTAAATCGCAAAGGCAAGTCAGAGCAGTAAATGCCGAAAGAGGGATGGCAGCCGCTTTCTCGAATGACATACCGGTCGGTTTCAGAAAGAGTTCAGTTACGGGAGCACAGGCATACTCAGCATAACCCCCGTTACTCTTCCCGAATACCTCATCACCTGGCTTAAAATGTTTTATATTTTTGCCAACCGCTTCAATTCTTCCCGCCATATCAATTCCCAGTATATTGTTTTTTGGTTTAAACAGGCCGGCCATTATGCGTGCCACGTAAGGTGTACCCGTCAGGAAATGCCAGTCTAATGGAGTTACAGTTGCAGCATGCACTTTTACCAGCACTTCATCATCATTGGGGACGGGCTTTTCTATTTCCTTGAGTTTGAGAACATCGGGTGAACCATATTCATAATAGACCATTGCTTTCATCTTATTCTCCTTTCTGATGCATCTTGTATCAAAGCGATTTTATTTATTTCAAGGAAGATTCACATATAAAAAATTAAATATCTTTACCTTTTTCCAATCGTATTGACTGATAATGGCTAATAAAGAGGAATAACCACCCAATAGCAGGCAATAAAACCCATTATGATAATATACAGAGCACTTATCCAAATTATAATAAGACAAACTTTTTGTCTTATTATTTTTTTACCTCCCTGTTGGTTAAGATTTTTTATATAAATTTATTATAATTTCCCAGTAGATATAAAAATAAGGTTATTCTTTCCTTTCATGTGCGAACTCGCATTATACATTCTGATGTTAGATTTATATATGCGAGTTCGCCATAGGGATAACCCCAGAAACATCTATTAACTTTCTCTTATGATTTACTAAAAGAAAATCACTCTCTATTCTTTCTTTTCTTCTTTCCCTTCCATCTTTCCCGGTTTACGGGGAAATTTTTCCATAATCTCAGGAAATTTTTCTATCAATTTTTCCAAAGAGCCGGGCTTATGCAAAGACAATAATTCAACCTCCTCATCTTTAATGACAATAAAAGCCGATGGTCTGGCTTTGACGCCCAGACCCATTCCTTCGCCTGAACCTTCCTGATCTTTGGCATCTTTACCGCCACCAGTCCCAGAGCCCATACCAAATGTAACTTCAATGATAGGGATTAAAGTTAATTTTCCTATCTTTATTTCTTCTCCCACCACAGTTTTAGAAGTTATAAAATCTTTTAACTTTTCAAATAACATTTCTACCTGTTTGGTTATTTCTTCTTTCATTATCGATACCTCCTTAAATT
>JBAUBA010000295.1:0-5647 GCA_049676265.1 Atribacterota bacterium | reverse complement strand
TGTTTTAAAGCTTCGGTATAATAGCGGGTGCTCTGCTCGTATCTTCTCTCTTCATCAAACATTTTTCCTATACTGAAAATATCCATTCCGTACTCAGTATTATTCAAAGGATCTTCCACCAGAAAACACATCCTGCTGACCAAGGCTACCAGAGAAAGAATATCCTGCAAATTATGTTCAAATACCTGTTTTAATGCTCGTGCATCTTTGGTTTTGAGATACCTGAAATAAATCTCAGGGACAAGATAGCCCGGAACATCATCTTCTCTAATTACTCCCAGTATATCTCTTTCTACTGTAGATAGTGAACAATTCTCTAATCTCCTCTTCCACAAACGGCGGGCAGGATAAAGTAAATCAAAATGACCGGGATTTTTTAAATTTAATTTCATCCCGGACATAATAAAGCGACTCTGAATTAAGGGAACATCGAAAGTCTTACCATTATAGGAAACTATCGCCTCATATTTGGAAAGCAGTTCATTTACTGCTGATAGTAAAGCCCGCTCTTCATTAAAATCCCTCATAAAATACTGTCGAACACAAAATTGGTCTCCTTCAAAATATCCTGCTCCTATAAGAAAAATGTAAGTCCCTGCTCCTCCGGCCAATCCGGTAGTCTCGGTATCTAAAAAGACGGTCTTATTAATGTCTATGTCCTTTAACCTATCATCTCTGGCTAAACTGGAAATAGTCTTGGCAGAAGATTGAAAAATTTGAAAAAGTTCAACCTCCCCGCACCTATAATCCTGAGGAAAATAATTTTCCCGAACAAAACTGTCCCCAAAAGGAGTGGAGATAAATTTTCCTGATACTATTTCTTCTATCTTTACTTCTTGATTTATAATATGTATGTTTTTCTCTTTTTGTGATTGGGCAATTTTACCTATATTCTTTTTTAGCTGGGCAATCTTTTCCAGTCGCCTTTTTACATCATCCATAATCAGCTTAAGGCCTTCCTTAAAATTAGAAGAGCGCTTTCTTTCCCCTTTATCCCCACTTCGTCAATAGGCCCCACACAGGAGGGACAGCCCTTTTCACATCCGCAGCCAAGAATTAATTCCTGGGCTGCCTGCAGTAAAGGCCGACGCAGTTCAAACATCTTCTCGCTAAATCCTACTCCCCCGGGATAATTATCATAAATATAAATGGTCGGCTTTCCGGTAAAAGGAGAACGCACTTCCGAAACTGCCCTGATATCCTGGGGGTCACACATAACATATAAAGGAACAACATTGATAAGTACATTGGCTAAGGCCAGAAGCCCGCTGCTTAAATTAAAAGAAGTATTTTCACTTTCCTGGAGCTCTAGCAATGCACTAATATCATTGATCAAAGCAAGCCAATAAGCTGTAGTGTGCATCTCTTCCGGAGGTAAAGATATTTCCCCAAAACCGATATTTTCGTGAGTATAAAATTTTATCTTTTTATAACAGGTGGAAACGGTAGTAATGGCCACTTCCCCGTAAGCATGTTGCATATTTAATTCTTCAGCTTTATCAAATACATCTAAAACTTTAATATTAGTCTCGTCCTGGGCATCAGTATAATAATTAACTTTAACTCTCTCTGCGTAGGCCTTCTGATTCTGATAATCCAGCCTGTGAATAGCATATTGTTCACCTTCATGAAGATAAATAGCCCCTTCATAAATAAGGGTGGGCACACTAGCCTTATCCACTTCTCCGATAACCTGCTCTTGCTGGTCAGTGGTATCGATAATTACAAAATTATCTACCGAAGCACTGCGCAAACTTATCTCCTCAGTGGGATAGACTTCGCTCATCCAATACCATTTCTTCTCCACACAATGAAGTACGCCTTCTTTCTCTAAATACTCCAGAACATCCCGAAGTTTTTTAGTTCCGAAATCTTCTCCTTCTTCAAAGGGTAATTCAAAAGAAGCACACCTGACATGACTGACCAAAATACTTAAATTATCCGGGTCAATAACTGCACTCTCCGGTGACTCTCCGAAGAAATAATCAGGATGATTTATCACAAACTGGTCTAAAGGGTTACTGGAAGCAACCAAGATAGCTATTGAACTGTTAGAACGGCGTCCGGCTCTTCCGGCCTGCTGCCAGGTGCTGGATATCGTTCCGGGGTACCCGGCCATAAAACAGGCATCAAGCTGGCCAATATCTATGCCCAGCTCCAGGGCATTGGTACTTACCACTCCTTTTATTTCCCCGTCTTTTAAACCCTTTTCTATTTCACGTCTTAGGTTAGGTAAATAACCTCCCCTATAACCTCTGACTATATCCTTGGACCTTCCCGTTTTGACTAAAAAATCTTTTAAATAACTGGTCAAAACTTCGGTGGTTAGACGACTCCGGGCAAAAATTATAGTCTGAATGTCATAATTTAAAAAATAGGCCACAAAACGGGCTACTTCTTTAATTAAACTCTTCCTGATTCCCAATTCTTTATTAATTACCGGAGGATTATAAAATAAAAAATGTTTCTCTCCTTGAGGGGAGCCATTATTATCGACTAAAACAAATTCTTCTCCAACAATCTTCTGAGAAAGCTCTCGAGGATTAGCAATAGTAGCCGAACAGCAGATAAACTGGGGATTCGACCCATAAAATCGGCAGATTCTCTTCAATCTCCTGATTACATTAGCCAGGTGGCTTCCGAATACTCCCCGATAAATATGAATCTCATCGATTATCACGTATTTCAAATTTACGAAAAAATCCATCCATTTGGTATGATGGGGCAATATCCCCAAATGAAGCATATCCGGATTGGTTACCACAATGTGCCCTTTCTTGCGGATAGCCTGCCGAGCGGAAGAAGGGGTATCTCCATCATAAGTATAAGTTTTTATCCCCTTATCCAGGGCTGATACTAATTTATATAATTCAGTTAATTGGTCTTGAGATAAAGCTTTGGTGGGAAACATATAAAGAGCCCGGCTATTTTCATCTTTTAAGATAGAATCCAATACCGGCAGATTGTAACAAAGAGTTTTTCCGGAAGCTGTAGGTGTAACTACTACTACATTCTTATGGTTTCTTATAAATTCCAAGGCGGAAGCCTGATGAGAATAAAGCTTACTGATACCTTTCTCTTTTAAAACCCTTACCAGTTTATCCTCTATCCACTCCGGAAATTCCTCATAAATTCCAGATTTAACCGAAATATGCCTCCAGTCAGTAAAGTGGGAACTGACTTTATTATATTTTTTTAGTTCATTTAAAATTTTCTCTACCGGCATTTACTTAAACCTCATTCTTGGACAATGTGACAGGGGGTAACGGTTCTCTGTCACATATTTTTATCGTATTAATTTGAAACTAGACTCTTTACTAAATTAATATTGTTTATATCATCTTTTTCGTCATGTTTGGGGGTTTCCAGAATAAAAGGCAGGTCTTTTAGAAATTTATGATTCACTAATACTTTAAAACCTTCCAGCCCTATATATCCTTTACCAATATGCATATGTCTGTCTTTTCGTGAACTCAAAGGAAATTTTGAATCGTTAAGATGTATCACCTTTAACTTATCTAAACCAATATATTTTTCAAGCTCTTCTAAGGTCTGTTCTATCCCCTCCTGATGAGAAAGGTCATATCCCGCTGCAAAGGCATGACAAGTATCAAAACAAATCCCTATTCTCTTTCTATCTTTCGTCCCTTCTACCATCCTTTTTAACTGGTAAAAAGTATAACCCAAATGTGTACCCGAACTGGCAGTATCTTCTAACAATACCATCGTCTTTAAACTTAAATCCGCACTTTTTTCTAAAATAATATTAAGAGCTCTGATTATCCTTTCGATTCCGTATTCTTCTCCTGCTCCGGTATGGGCTCCCGGATGGGTAATTAGGAAGGGTTCAGTCAGCAAAATGTCAGCTCTTTTCATCTCTTCAATAAATGCATTAATTGATTTAAAGTAAAGTTCATCTGAGGGAGAAGCCAAATTAATGAGATAAGAGGTATGAATAAAAACGGGGTTAATATTGGAATTTTTTAAATTCCCTCTAAAGCTTTCTACTTCGTCCCTTTTTAATATTTTCTCCCGCCAGGTGGACGCATTTTTAGAAAATATCTGCATAGTACTACATCCTAATTCCTCTGCTCTCTTCACAGAATTATCTATTCCTCCCGCGATAGAAACATGGCATCCAATTTTCAATCTCTGTTTCCTCTTTTCTTCTTCGGTTATCTAATTTTGATAATAAAAATTAGAGATTATTGAGAAGTTTCATTGACTTCTCTACTTTTATAAGTATAACATATTACTATAATCTAATTAAACAATTATTACCCTCGCCTTTAATCGCCTAAAATATTTTTTCCTTTAAGGAATAAGGGAAGGAAATGTATAAAAAAATCCTTGAAGAATTAAAAGAACATATGCCTTTTACTGCTCTCGGGGCCGCTACCGGAATAATTATGATAATATTTTTGCAAAAATTACCACTCAAACTTTCCTATAATATTTTTTATACCCTTCACCCTCTCCATGTTTTTTTAAGTGCACTGGTTACTGCCTCTATGTATAATTTTTATAAATGTCGAACGGGTAAGAAAAAATCTAACCTGGGAATTTTAATCCTCATCGGTTATGTGGGTTCTATCGGGATAGCTACCTTAAGTGATTCGATAATCCCCTATCTGGGTGAAATTTTACTCAATATGCCTCATCGAGAAATTCATTTGGGTTTTATTGAAAAATGGTGGCTGGTTAACCCCTTGGCCTTATTCGGTATTGGGATAGCTTATCTAAGACCTTCCACAAAGTTCCCTCACTTTGGCCATGTTCTCCTTAGCACCTGGGCTTCGCTCTTCCATATTATTATGGCTTTAGGGCAAACTTTGAACTGGTTTACCTGTATTGGTATTTTTATTTTTTTGTTTCTCTCTGTGTGGATACCTTGCTGTGTAAGTGATATCGTATTCCCTCTTTTATTTGTAAAAACACCAAAAAATTAAAAGTTATAACCTGGCTTTCACTTAAGACCAGGCTATAACTTTTTCTCTTTCTCCCTTTTCCAAAAAAAACCAATTATCATTGGTTTTACTCGAAAAAAATTATTTTTTTTTCAGTAAATAAATTTTATAATGTCCTGCTGACTGAAACATCAACCAAATTTCGTTAAAAATATTATTAGTAAATTTTTTACCTTGATTTATATAATACTCCACTGCTTCCTTATCAGTTAATCCTATTCCCTCTTCCACAATTAAAAATAATTTACCGGTATGATTATATTTTTTTTCATTTTTATTTTTTATCCGCTCATTTAGAGAATCACAAAACATTTGGGTTGCCTCAGTTAAGTAATCTTTTTTATCTTTATTTTTACGGTTATTATCTTTATTTTTTGCCCTCTTCTTCATTAATTTAACTAATCCCCAGGCAGCTTTCGCCTCATCTTTATTATAATAAACCGGGGCAAGTTCGATATTTAAATTCTCTGTACAGATACAAGAGGGTTCTCCTTTAACAGGATCGCCCGACCTAACAAAACGATAATCATTTTTATTCTTTTTATTATATTCTTTTAGAAAAGTTTTACAGGTTTCTTTTTCTGAAAGTTTGTATTCAATCATTCTTTCAAACCTGTCTTCTTTAATCAATTTCTTGGGGAGCATCTCTATTATTTTTAACCTCCATAAAAAACAATATT